>NZ_JBITCT010000003.1:163209-328345 GCF_044453465.1 Streptomyces sp. NPDC051677 | reverse complement strand
GGTTGATAGGCCGGATGTGGAAGCCCAGTAATGGGTGAAGCTGACCGGTACTAATAGGCCGAGGGCTTGTCCTCAGTTGCTCGCGTCCACTGTGTTAGTTCTGAGGCAACGACTGTTGCCGGCTAGAGCTGAAAACAAGTAAAAAGTGTGCTTGTTCGCTCGAAACCATTAGGGTTTCGGTGGCCATAGCGTGAGGGAAACGCCCGGTTACATTTCGAACCCGGAAGCTAAGCCTTACAGCGCCGATGGTACTGCAGGGGGGACCCTGTGGGAGAGTAGGACGCCGCCGAACAATCTTTGGAAGGACCCTTGGTCCCAGCGTTCAGCTGGGACCAAGGGTCCTTTTTGTTTTTCTGGAGCGCGCCGGGTACCCGGGTGCGCGAGAATATATGCGGTACCGAAGACAGGAGTCACCGATGTCCACCAACTCTCCCGACGACCGACCGGAGCGCGACCAGCGGCGACGGGACAGTGGGGACCGCGGCGATCGTGGCGGCAACCGCGGGGACCGTGGCGGCTTCCGCCGCGACAACGACCGTGCAGGCTACGTCCGTCGAGACGATCGCCGTGATGACCGCGGTCGTGACGACCGTGGCCGCGGTGAGCGTGGTGACCGTGGTGGGGACCGGCCCGCCTTCCGGCGCGATGACCGGCGTGACGACAACCGCCGTGACGACAACCGTGGTGGGTTCCGTCGCGATGACAATCGTGGTGGCGGCTTCGGGGATCGTGACCGTGATCGGGACCGCGGTGGTTACGGCCGTCGTGACGATCGGCGGGATGACCGGCGGGATGACCGGCGCGAGGGCGATCGTGGGTCTCGTCCGGCGTTCCAGCGTGACGACCGGGACCGTGGGCCGCGTCGCGACGACCGTGGGGACCGGCCCGCCTTCCGCCGCGACGACCGCGGCGAGCGTCTTCCCTTCCGCCGGGACGACCGGCGTGACGACCGCCGTGACGACCGTCGGGGCGATGACCGTGGTGGCTTCCGTGGGCGGGACGACCGTGGCCCCCGGCGGGACGACCGCGGTGGGCGGCCCGGTGGTTTCCGGGGCCGTGACGGGCGCGACGACCGTCGGGACGACAGGCGTGGCGGCGGCAGCCGTTTCCGTGACGAGCGGGACCGGGACCGTGAGCCGATCAAACGGCTGCCGATCCCGGAGGACGTCACCGGCGAGGAGATCGACAAGGACGTACGGCAGGAGCTGCAGAGCCTGCCCAAGACGCTCGCCGACGACGTGGCCAAGAACCTGGTGATGGTCGCCCGGCTGATCGACGAGGATCCCGAGGGGGCGTACGCCTACTCCAAGGTGGCCCTGCGGCTGGCCTCGCGCGTCGCCGCCGTGCGGGAGGCGGGCGGGTTCGCCGCGTACGCCAACCAGAAGTACAGCGAGGCGCTCGCCGAGTTCCGGGCCGCGCGGCGTATGACGGGCAGCGTCGAGCTGTGGCCCGTCATGGCCGACTGCGAGCGCGGCCTCGGACGGCCGGAGAAGGCGCTGGACATGGCCGGCGCTCCCGAGGTGAACAAGCTCGACAAGGCCGGCCAGGTGGAGATGCGGCTCGTCGCGGCCGGCGCCCGGCGTGACATGGGGCAGCTGGACGCGGCGATCGTGACGCTGCAGAGCCCCGAGCTGGCTTCCAACTCCGTCCAGCCGTGGACCGCGCGACTGCGGTACGCGTATGCCGACGCACTGCTCGCCGCCGGGCGTGACGGTGAGGCGCGGGAGTGGTTCGCGAAGGCCGTCGAGGCCGACCGGGACGGCAGCACGGACGCCTCGGACCGGCTCGCCGAGCTGGACGGCGTGGACTTCGTCGACGCCCTCGACGAGACCGAGACCGAGGCCGAGACCGAGGGAACTGTCGTGGAGAAGGCCGAGGACGAGGCCGACCGCGACGAGGACTGAGGCACTGAAGGCAGTGAGGTGAAGGGGCGGGAACCGGTGCAGTGCACCGGTTCCCGCCCCTTCCTGCGTTCAGGGCGTTCAGGGCGTTCGGGTTCCGGGTTCCGCGTGCTCAGAGGTCCAGTGCGCGCAGGACCAGGCCCGAGGCCGGCTTCGGGCCGAACGACGTCGACTTGCGGGGCATCGTGATGCCTTGGCGGGCGAGGTCGCGGACGACCTCCTCGCGGACGGGGTGGAGAAGGACTGCCGTACCCCCGTCGCGTTCCGCCTTCCTCACCGTCGCCGCGGTGTCGTGGATGTAGGCGATGCGGGTCGGGTCGTCCTCGGGGATGTGCCATATGTGGTCGAGGAGCGTGGCGTGCAGGACCGTCGCGTCCAGGGTCCGCCAGGCCGTCGGACGGTCGGCGGGGATCGTGCGGTCGAGGAGCGTCGGGGCCCGCCGGTCGAGGAGGTGGAAGGCGCCGTCGCCCGCCAGGAGGAAGGCGTTGCCGGCGCCGGCCGCGTCCGCCAGAGCGTCGAGGGCCTCCGGGAGGGGGACCTCCAGACGTCGGACGCGGAAACGGCCGTCGAGCGCGGCCAGAGCCTGCGCGACCGGCAGACCGGGCAGGAGGCGGTGGATGGCGCGGACGCGCAGGGGGTAGCGGGCGGTGTCGACCAGGAGGACCAGGCCGTGGTCCCAGGGGCTGGGGGACGGGTGCTCGGCACGGAGCCGGAGGTAGGTCGCCCAGCGGTGGTGGCCGTCGGCGATGAGAGCCTGGTGGCGGGCGAGGTCGGCCTGGACGAGGGCCGTCGCGGCGGGGTCGGTGAGCGCCCAGAGGCGGTGGCTGTAGCCGTCCTCCGTGGTGGTGGACAGGAGCGGGGGGCGCTCCGCCGTGCGGTCCACGATCTCGGCCGCCGTGCCGTTGCCGCGGTAGGTGAGGAGCAGGGGTTCGAGGTTCGCCTGCGTGGCGCGCATCAGGGCCGCGCGGTCGGCGACGATGTGCGGCATGACGTCCTCGTGCGGAAGGACGATCCCCTCCGACGGCTCCGAGACGCGCAGGGCGCCGATGAGGCCGCGCTGCAGCATGCCGTCCGGGTGCCGTTGCTCGTAGACGTACAGGGCGGGCTCGGGGTCGGCCGTCAGGATGCCCTCGGACAGCCAGCGGCGCAGGGCGTCGGCGGCCAGTTCGGTGCGGGCCGTGGGGGTGGTGGCCTGAGGGAGGATCAGCCGGACGATGTTGTACGGGTCCGCGTCCTGGAGGTGGTGCAGGCCGTCGGGGCGGACGACGACGTCGTACGGCGGGGAGGTGACGGCGGCGAGACTGCCGACCCGGTCGGGGTCGTAGCGCAGGCCTCGGAACGGGGTGAGTTCCAGGCCTCGGGGCGCCGTTGCCTCAGGGTGACCTGCTGTGTTCATCCCGGCATCGTACGTGTGTCAGTGGCATGCGGGATGATCGGGGGAAAGCGGACCGAACGAGGAGCGATGTGGAATGAGCCGGAGCGTCAGGACGAGGCCCGAGGGCAGTGGGCAGGCCCTGAGCGAGGCGTACGACACGGCGCTGCTCGACCTGGACGGGGTGGTGTACGCGGGTGGCAACGCGATCGCGTACGCCGTCGAGTCGCTGGCCGTGGCGCGGGCGGGCGGGATGCATCTCGCGTACGTCACCAACAACGCGCTGCGGACGCCGGACACGGTCGCCGGGCATCTCACCGAGCTGGGGATACCGACAGGCGCCGAGGACGTCATCACCTCGGCGCAGGCGGTGTCGCGGCTGATCAGCGAGCAGGTGCCGGCGGGGTCGCGGGTGCTGGTGATCGGCGGGGAGGGGCTGCGGGTCGCGCTGCGTGAGCGCGGGTTGGTGCCGGTGGAGTCGGCGGACGACGATCCGGCTGCCGTGGTGCAGGGGTTCGGCGGGCCGGACCTGCCGTGGGGGCGGTTCGCGGAGGCGTCCTACGCCGTCGCGCGCGGAGTGCCGTGGTTCGCGTCCAACACCGACCTGACGATTCCCAGCGGGCGGGGGATCGCGCCGGGCAACGGGGCGGCGGTGGAGGTCGTGCGGATCGCGACCGGCGCCGAACCGCAGGTCGCGGGCAAGCCGCTGCCTCCCATGCACCGGGAGACGATCCTGCGCACGGGCGCCGAGCGGCCGTTGGTCGTCGGGGACCGGCTGGACACGGACATCGAGGGGGCGTTCAACGGGAACGTCGACTCGCTGCTCGTCCTGACCGGTGTCACCGACGGGGCGCAGCTGCTGGCCGCGCCGCCGCAGCACCGTCCGACGTATGTCGACAACGATCTGCGCGGACTGCTCACCGGGCAGCCGGAGGTCGGCGTGGCGGGCGAGGGCTTCCGGTGCGGTGGCTGGACGGCGACCGCGGGGGCGGACCGCCTGGAGCTGGAGGGGGAGGGCGATGCCCTGGACGGGCTGCGGGCGCTGTGCGCGGCGGCCTGGACGGCGGCGGGGGACGGGAGTTGCGGGTCGGACGGGGGGAAGGCGCTGGCGCGGCTGGGGTTGTGAGTCCGTGTGAGCCGGTATGAGCCAAGCCCGTTGAGTCCGCCTGGGTCGGTGGGCGGTTGAGAGGCCCGAACCTGTGAACCCGGCAACGGTCATGAACCAGGGATCGAAGGAGAAGGGGAGGGTAGGTTAACCTAACTGGGTGTTGGTTGAGAGCGTTCCCGAGCAGCGCGCGGAGACGGCTTCCGCGCCCCCGAACCACCGGGCGGTGCGGTCCGTCGGACTTCTTGCCGCCGTGGCGGTCCTGGTGCTGGTGGCGGTGGCGAGCATCGCCGTCGGGGCCAAGGAGCTGTCCGTCGCGCAGGTCTGGCACGGGGTTTTCGAGGACTCGGGGACGTACGCGGACGTCGTCGTCGACGAGCGGCTCTCGCGGACCGTGCTCGGACTGCTCGTGGGAGCCGCGCTCGGGCTGTCCGGGGCGGTGCTCCAGGCGCTGACCCGCAATCCGCTGGCCGACCCGGGGCTGCTCGGCATCAACGCGGGCGCCTCGGCCGCCGTCGTCACCGCCATCACCTACTTCGGTGTCACGAGCCTGACCGGCTATGTGTGGTTCGCCTTCTTCGGGGCGGCCGCGGTCGGGGCGCTCGTCTGGTTCCTCGGCGGCAGCCGGGGGGCCACGCCGGTGCGGCTCGCGCTCGCCGGCACCGCGATCAGCGCCGCGCTCTACGGCTACCTCCAAGCCGTGATGATCATGGATGACGCGGCGCTGGCCAGGATGCGCTTCTGGACGGTCGGTTCGCTGTCCTCGGCGACCGACGAGACCATCTGGCAGGTGCTGCCCTTCCTGGTCGTCGGCACGCTCCTCGCGTTCGCGCTCGCCCGGCCGCTGAACGCCGTGGCCATGGGCGACGACACGGCCAAGGCGCTCGGCGCCCACCTGAACCGGACCCGGGCGCTGTCGATGCTCGCGGCGACCGTGCTGTGCGGCGCCGCGACGGCGGCCTGCGGGCCGATCGTGTTCGTCGGGCTGATGGTCCCGCACGTCGTGCGCTCGTTCACCGGCCCCGACCTGCGCTGGATCATGCCGTACGCGGCGATCCTGTCGCCGGTGCTGCTGCTCGGCTCCGACGTCGTCGGCCGGGTCGTCGCGCGGCCGTCCGAGGTGCAGGTGGGCGTCGTCACCGCGATCATCGGCGGCCCGGTCTTCATCTTTCTCGTACGACGGCGGAGGACGGCCCAGCTGTGAAGACCGCGCAGAAGACCCCTCGTGGCCCGCGTGCGGTGCGCACGCCCGGCGGGCTGTCCGTCCGGCTGGATCCGCGGGCGCTGATCGTCGTGGTGCTGCTGGCGGTCGCCGCGCTCGCCGCGAGCGTGGTGCTGATCGGCACCGGCGACTTCCCGATCTCGTCCCGAGACGTCATCAGGACGCTGCTGGGCGACGGCGACGCCGGGCAGGAGTTCATCGTCAACGACCTGCGGCTGCCGCGGGTGCTGGTGGGGCTGCTCGTCGGCGCCTCGCTCGGGCTCGGCGGTGCGCTGTTCCAGGCCGTGTCACGCAACCCGCTGGGCAGTCCGGACGTGCTGGGCCTCGGGCAGGGGGCGACGGCCGGGGCGCTCGTGATGATCGTGCTGTTCTCCGGCAGCGCCGCCCAGGTGACCGTCGGCGCGCTGATCGGCGGGCTGGTGACCGGGGCGCTGATCTACCTGCTGGCGTGGAAGCGGGGCGTCCACGGGTACCGGCTGGTGCTCGTCGGCATCGGCGTCTCGGCCGTCGCGACGGCGGTCAACGGATACCTGCTCACCAAGGCCGACTTCGTCGACGCGGCACGCGCGGTCGTGTGGATGACCGGCACGCTCGACGGCCGGGACTGGAAGCAGGTCTGGCCGCTGCTCATCCTGGCCTGCGTGCTCGTGCCGCTCGTCCTCGCCAACGCGCGGGGGCTGCGGATGATGGAGATGGGCGACGACGTCTCCCTTGCGCTGGGCGTGCGCGTGGAGCGGGTGCGGCTGCTGCTGATGGTGGCCGCCGTGCTGCTCACCGCGGCCGCCACCGCCGCGGCGGGCCCCGTCGGCTTCGTGGCGCTCACCGCGCCGCAGCTCGCCCGGCGGCTGACCCGTTCGCCCGGGCCGAACCTCGTGCCGTCCCTGTGCATGGGCGCCGCCCTGCTGGTCACCGCCGACTGGGCCTCACAACGGGTGTTCGGCGACGGACAGTTGCCCGTGGGCGTGGTCACCGGCGTGCTGGGCGGGCTCTACCTGCTGTGGCTGCTGGTCACCGAGCGCAAGGCCGGCCGGATATGAGCACCACCCCCCTCGGAAACCGAGGGACGAACCACCGAAGGAGCACCGTGAACCGCCTCTCCGCCGAGAACGTGACCCTCGCCTACGACCAGCGGGTCATCGCCGAACAGCTGTCGGTGGAGATTCCCGACAACTCCTTCACCGTGATCGTCGGCCCGAACGCCTGCGGCAAGTCGACGCTGCTGCGGGCGCTGTCGCGGATGCTGAAGCCGTCCACGGGCCGGGTGCTGCTCGACGGGCAGGTCATCCAGTCGATGCCGGCGAAGAAGGTCGCACGGACGCTGGGGCTGCTGCCGCAGTCGTCGATCGCGCCCGACGGGATCACCGTCGCCGACCTCGTCGGCCGCGGCCGCTACCCGCACCAGGGCATCCTGCGGCAGTGGTCGGCCGAGGACGAGCGGGTCGTGCAGGAGTCGATGGCGCAGACCGGGGTCGCCGAGCTCGCCGACCGGTACGTCGACGAGCTGTCCGGCGGTCAGCGGCAGCGCGTGTGGATCGCGATGGCCCTCGCCCAGCAGACCCCGCTGCTGCTGCTCGACGAGCCGACGACCTACCTCGACATCCAGCACCAGATCGACGTCCTGGACCTGTGCGCGGAGCTGCACGAGGAGCAGGGGCGCACGCTCGTCGCCGTCCTGCACGACCTCAACCACGCCGCCCGCTACGCCACCCATCTGATCGCGCTCAAGGGCGGCGAGGTCATCGCCGAGGGCGCGCCGAACGACGTCGTCACGGCCCATCTGGTTCAGGAGGTCTTCGGGCTGCGCTGTCAGGTCATCGAGGACCCGGAGACGGGCACGCCGCTGGTGGTGCCGGCGGCCCGGAAGGCACGTGCGCGGGAGAGCGTCACAGCAGCTTCCTGAGCTGGAACAGGTCCCGCAGGCCGGCCTCCAGCTTCACCCGGCCCGAGCCCCACGCCTTCGCGAAGTTCAGCTCGCCGGCGACCAGGGCGACCAGGTCGTCGCCGGTCATGGTCAGCCTGATCTCGGCCTTCTCCCGAGGAGGACCCTGCAGGGTGTCCTGCACCACGATCCGGCCGCCCGTCATGCGGCCGACGAACGTGACGTCCAGATCGGTGATCCGGCAGCTCACCGAACGGTCCAGGGCCGCGGCCGCCCGGACGTTCCCTTCGGCGCTGCCCATGCTGTCGGAGAGCTTCTCGAGTGCGGCGCGGCACTCCTCGATCGTGGCCATCGCGACCGACGGTACCCCAGCGGTTCGAGGTAGCGTCTGGGCATGAGCGACACAGTGCCGGAGGCGGAGCCGCAGGCGAGCGCGGAAACGCTGCCGGAGACGTTGCCGGCGGAGCCCGCGCCGGAGGACGACCCCGCAGCCCCCGCCCCGCTGAACGTGCCCCGCACGCCCACCGGTGACGCCGAGGTCGACGCCCGTCTGGACCGCCTCGCCGACGCCGACCACCTCGCCACCGACGGCCACGTCGAGGTGTACGAGGATGTACACCGGGGGCTGCGTGACGCGCTCACCGCGCTCGACGCCCGCCCGGGACCTCCGGCGCCCCTCTCGTCGTACGGCAGTAGGAGCTGAACCGAACGTGGCAGGAGTCGCACGTCGCCGTCTGGACGCGGAGTTGGTCCGCCGCAAGCTCGCACGTTCGCGTGAGCATGCCGGGCAGCTGATCGCCGCCGGGCGGGTCACCGTCGGCAAGACCGTCGCGACCAAGCCCGCCACGCAGGTGGAGACCGCCGCCGCGATCGTCGTCGCCGTCGACGAGGACAACCCCGACTACGTGTCCCGGGGCGGTCACAAGCTCGCCGGCGCGCTGGCCGCGTTCGTGCCGCGGGGGCTCGTGGTGGAGGGGCGGCGGGCGCTGGACGCCGGGGCGTCGACCGGCGGGTTCACCGATGTGCTGCTGCGGGCGGGGGCCGCGCAGGTCGTGGCCGTGGACGTCGGATACGGACAACTCGCGTGGTCTCTCCAGAGCGATGAACGCGTCACCGTCAAGGACCGTACGAACGTACGCGAGTTGACGCTTGAAGCGATCGATGGGGAGCCTGTGGATCTTGTCGTGGGGGACTTGTCCTTCATCCCGCTCGGGTTGGTCCTGCCCGCCCTGGCGCGGTGCACCAAGCCGGACGCGGACCTGGTGATGATGGTCAAGCCGCAGTTCGAGGTGGGGAAGGAACGGCTCGGCAGCGGGGGTGTCGTACGCAGTCCGCAGTTGCGGGCGGAAGCCGTGCGGGGCGTGGCCGGGAAGGCGTGGGACCTGGGGCTCGGGGTGAAGGGCGTGACCGCCAGTCCGCTGCCCGGGCCCTCGGGCAATGTCGAGTACTTTCTGTGGCTCCGGGCCGGGGCGCCTGCCCTCGACCCGGCCGATGTTGACCGTGCAGTTGCGGAGGGGCCGCGTTGACTCAGAACCGAGCTCGTACTGTTTTCCTGCTCGCCCACACCGGGCGGCCCGCGGCCATTCGCAGCGCCGAGCTGGTGGTCAAGGGGCTGCTGCGCGAGGGCATCGGGGTGCGCGTCCTGGAGTACGAGGCCGCCGACCTGCCGCTGCCCGACGAGGTGGAGCTGGTCTCCGAGGCCACCCCGCAGTGCCTGGAGGGGTGCGAGCTGCTCATCGTCCTCGGCGGTGACGGCACGCTGCTGCGCGGCGCGGAGTTCGCGCGGGCGTCGGGCGTGCCGATGCTCGGCGTCAACCTCGGCAGCGTCGGGTTCCTCGCCGAGGCCGAGCGCGACGACCTCGACAAGGTCGTCGACCGGGTGGTGACGAAGGCGTACGAGGTCGAGGAGCGGATGACCGTCGACGTCGTCGTGCACCGCAACGGGGACATCGTGCACACCGACTGGGCGCTCAACGAGGCGGCCGTGCAGAAGGCCGGCGCGGAGAAGCTGCTCGAAGTCGTGCTGGAGATCGACGGGCGGCCGGTCACCGGGTTCGGGTGCGACGGGATCGTCCTGTCGACGCCGACCGGCTCCACCGCGTACGCGTTCTCCGCCGGCGGGCCCGTGGTGTGGCCCGAGGTCGAGGCGCTGCTGATGGTGCCGATCAGCGCCCACGCGCTGTTCGCGAAGCCGTTGGTGACCTCGCCGGACTCGGTGCTCGCGGTGGAGGTGCTGCCGCATATTCCGCCGGGCGTCCTGTGGTGCGACGGGCGGCGGACCGTCGAGTTGCCCGCGGGGGCCCGGGTGGAGGTGCGGCGGGGCGCGGTGCCGGTGCGGTTGGCCCGGCTGCACCACGCCTCGTTCACCGACCGGCTGGTGGCGAAGTTCGCGCTGCCCGTTTCGGGGTGGCGGGGCGCCCGGCACTAGCGGTCGGCTCACCGCGTCCCCCGGGCAGGTCCACTCGCCCGGGTGACGGGGTGCCTCGCACTTCCTGCCCCCGACCTCGTAAGGTCTTCTCCGTGTTGGAGGAGATGCGGATACGGTCGCTCGGAGTCATCGACGACGCGGTCGTCGAGCTGTCGCCAGGCTTCACCGCCGTCACGGGTGAGACCGGCGCGGGCAAGACCATGGTGGTCACCAGCCTCGGGCTGCTGCTGGGCGGACGCGCCGACCCGGCGCTCGTGCGGATCGGCGCCGAGAAGGCGGTCGTGGAGGGGCGGATCGCCCTGCCCGCGGGCGCCTCGGTGGTCCTGCGGGCCGAGGAGGCCGGGGCCGAGCTCGACGATGGGGCGCTGCTCATCAGCCGTACCGTTTCCGCCGAGGGGCGCTCGCGGGCGCACGTCGGCGGGCGGAGCGTGCCCATGGGGGTGCTCGCCGAGCTCGCGGACGAACTGGTGGCCGTGCACGGGCAGACCGACCAGCAGGGGCTGCTGAAGCTGTCCCGGCAGCGGCAGGCCCTCGACCGGTACGCGGGGGACGCGGTGACCGTGCCGCTCGCCAAGTACACCGAGGCCTACCGGCGGCTGCGGGCGGTGGCCGTCGAGCTGGAGGAGATCGTCACGCGCGCGCGTGAACGGGCTCAGGAAGCCGACCTGCTGCGCTTCGGGCTCGACGAGATCGCCGGCGTCGAACCGCGCGCCGGGGAGGACGTGGAGCTGGCGGAGGAGGCCGAGCGGCTCGGGCACGCGGAGGCGCTGTCGTCCGCCGCGACGGCCGCTCACGCCGCGCTGGCGGGCAACCCGGAGGACCCGGAGGGCATCGACGCCGCCACGCTCGTCGCGGGCGCGCAGCGGGCCCTGGAGGCCGTCAGGTCGCACGATCCGGCGCTGTCCGCGCTCGCCGACCGGCTCGGCGAGATCGGGATCCTGCTGGGCGACGTGGCGGGCGAGCTCGCGGGGTACGCCGACGACCTCGACGCCGATCCGCTGCGGCTGTCGGCCGTCGAGGAGCGGCGGGCCTCGCTCACCGCGCTCACCCGCAAGTACGGGCAGGACGTGAACTCCGTGCTGGCCTGGGCCGAGCAGAGCGCCGCCCGGCTCACCGAGCTGGACGGCGACGACGAGCGCATCGACGAGCTGACCGCCGAACGCGACGCCCTGCGGGCCGAACTCGGCGGGCTGGCGCAGGCGCTGACGGACGCGCGCACGGAGGCCGCCGAGCGGTTCGCCGCCGCCGTGACCGCCGAGCTGGCGTCCCTCGCGATGCCGCACGCGCGCGTGTCGTTCGACATCCGGCAGACCGAGGACCCCGAGGGCGTCGAGGTCGGCGGGCGGGCCGTGGCCTACGGGCCGGCCGGCGTGGACGAGGTCGAGCTGCTGCTCGCCCCGCACCCGGGCGCCCCGCCGCGGCCCATCGCCAAGGGCGCGTCCGGCGGTGAGCTCTCGCGCGTGATGCTCGCCGTCGAGGTCGTGTTCGCGGGCACGGACCCCGTGCCGACGTACCTCTTCGACGAGGTCGACGCCGGCGTCGGCGGCAAGGCGGCGGTGGAGATCGGGCGGCGCCTCGCGCGGCTCGCGAAGACCGCGCAGGTCGTGGTCGTCACCCACCTTCCGCAGGTCGCCGCCTTCGCCGACCGGCAGCTGCTGGTGGAGAAGACCAACGACGGGTCGGTGACCCGGTCCGGCGTCAAGGTCCTGGAGGGCGAGGAGCGGATCCGGGAGCTGTCGCGGATGCTCGCCGGACAGGAGGACTCCGAGACGGCCCGGGCGCACGCGGAGGAGCTGCTGGCCACCGCTCGCGCGGACGCGTAGCGGTGGCCCGAAGGACCGGTGGCCCTGGGGAGCGGGGGCTCAGCTCAGGGTGAGCGGGGTCTCGGCGGCGACGCGGGACAGCTTGGCCGGGTTGCGGACGTAGTACAGGCCGGTGATGCGGCCGTCCTCGACCCGGATCGCCATGATGCCGTCGAGCTCGCCGCCCAGGTGGGCGACGAGGGCGGGGCTGCCGTTGACCACGGTGGGGGCGAGGGTGAGCGGGCCGCCGTTCTTGGCGAGAACTCCGATGACGAAGCGGGCCACCTTGTCGGCGCCGGTGATCGGCCGCGGCGCGGCCTGCTTGACGCCGCCGCCGTCGCTCACCAGGACGACCTCCGGGGCGAGCACGTCGAGGAGGCCCTGCGGGTCGCCGGTGTCGAGGGCCTGCCGGAACGACTCCAGAGCCGCCCGCGTCTCGTCGGCGGAGACCGCCTGGCGAGGACGGCGGGCATCGACGTGCCGGCGGGCGCGGTGGGCGATCTGGCGGACGGCCGCAGGGCTCTTGCCGACGGCGGGCGCGATCTCGTCGTAGCCGACGTCGAAGACCTCGCGCAGCACGAAGACGGCGCGTTCGGTCGGCGACAGCGTTTCCAGGACGAGCATCAGCGCCATCGACAGACTCTCGGCGAGCAGCGCGTCCTCGGCCACGTCCGGGGCGGTGAGCAGCGGCTCGGGCAGCCACGGGCCGACGTACGCCTCCTTGCGGCGGCTCATCGTGCGCAGCCGGTTGAGCGACTGCCGGGTCGTGATCCGGACCAGGTAGGCGCGCTGGTCGCGCACCTGCCCCAGATCGACCTCGACCCACCGCAGCCAGGTCTCCTGGAGGACGTCCTCGGCGTCGGCCGCCGAGCCGAGCATCTCGTAGGCGACGGTGAAGAGCAGGTTGCGGTGGGCGACGAAGGACTCGGTCGCCGGGTCGGTGGCGTGCTCGCTCATGTCTGGGTCTCTCCCCTGTTCGTGCGCGGCCTAGGCGTTCTGGTCGGCGGTGGCCCGGGTCTCGCCGCGCCGGCCCTCCAGCAGCAGCCGGCGCTGGTCGCCTCCTGAGACGCGGTGCAGGCGGTAGGAACCGGGCTTCGATGCCTCGCCGGCCAGATGCCCCACGATGCCGGTGCAGACGAACTCCTTGATCCTCGCGCCGGGGCGACCGGCGATGTGGAACCACACCGCGACGTCGTACCTGTGGGCGAACTGGAAGATGCCGGCGCGTCGGCCCAGGCTGATGCACTGGCCGGCGAACGCCTGGTTGAGGGGCGAGGGCCGCTCGCCGGCGATCCGGCTGAGCACCGTGTCGGCGGCTCGCGCGCCCAGCGGCATCGCGGCCTGGCAGCTCATCCGCAGCGGCAGGTCCGACGGCGCCGCCGAGTCCCCGGCCGCGACGATACGGGCGTCGTCCACGCTGGTCAGCGTCTCGTCCGTGAGCAGGCGGCCCAGCGCGTCGGTGCTCAGCCCGCTGCGGGCGGCCAGGTCCGGGACGCCGAACCCGGCGGTCCAGACGGTCACCCCGCTCGGCAGTTCGCGGCCGTCGCCGAGCCGCACGGTGTCGCGCGTCACGGCGGTCACCTTCGCGTCGGGGCCTTCGAGCACGTTCACCCCGAGCGCGGCCAGCCGCCGGGCGACCGAGCGCCGGCCCCGCGGGTGCAGGTACGGGCCGAGCACCCCGCCGCACACCAGGGTCACGGCGCGGCCCGTCTCCGCCAGCTCGGCGGCGGTCTCGATGCCGGTGGGGCCGGCGCCGACGACGGTCACCGGGGCCGTCGAGGGCGCCGCGTCGACGGCCGGCCGCAGCCGCTGAGCGTCCTCCAGGGTGGCGATCGGGTGGGCGAACTCGGCCGCTCCGGGCACGCGCGGGTCGGCGCTGCCACTGCCCACCGCGTAGACCAGGTAGTCGTAGTGCAGCGTGCCGCCGCTCGCCAGGGTCACGCCGCGCTCGGCCGCGTCGATCCTGGTCACGCTGTCGACCACCCGCCGCACGCCCGCGGCCAGGACCTTGTCGTAGTCGACGACCGCGTCATGGGTCCCGCCCACCAGTTGGTGCAGTCGGATCCGCTCGACGAACGTCGGGCGCGGGTTGATCAGGGTCACGGTCACGTCGGCGCGCTGCGTCAGACGGTTGGCGGCCATGACGCCGGCGTATCCGCCGCCGATCACGATCACATCGGTGTTCTCGCTCATGGTGTGTCCTCCGTTTCCAGGGGTTCGGCCTCAAGACACCGCAGGGTCCGCGGTTGTGACAGCGCGCTCGATGTTTTTTCTTCGCCCGGGTCGTCCGGGCCGTTTCCCTAAGGTGAGGGCATGGTCATACGAAGGGGACGGGGCGCGGCCTTCGCGGCGGCTGCGCTGCTGACGCGGGCGACGACGGCGGCGCTGCGCGCGGCGGCGCCGGGCGGTCGGGAGCAGTGGGAGCGGGAGAACCACACGGGGCGGACGGTCGGGCTGTACTCCGGCCCCGCCACCGCTCTGGCCACGGCGGTCGCGGCCGCACGGGTGACTCCGGCCGCCGCGCTCGCCGTGGCCGCCGCCGGGACCTGCGGGGCGTACGACGACGTCGTCGGCGTCGGCGATCCACGGCGCGGTTTCCGGGCGCACCTGGGCGCGCTGCGGCAGGGGGAGGTCACGAGCGGGGCCGTGAAGCTGGTCGGGATCTCGGCGGCCGGGCTGGTCGCGGGGGCGCTGCTGAAGGAGCGGCCGCTGGACAAGGTGCTCGCGGGCGTGGTGATCGCCGGGGCCGCGCACTTCGTCAACCTCGTGGACGTACGCCCCGCGAGGGCCGCCGGTGTGGTGCTCGCCCTGGGCGCGCCGGGGTCGCTGCGCGCGGGGGCGGCCGGGGAGCTGTCGGCGGTGGCGGTCGGGGCCGCGACGGCGGTGCTGCCCGAGGACCTGGGCGGGCGGGAGATGCTCGGCGACAGCGGGGCGCACGCGCTGGGCGCGTTGCTCGGGGCGGCGGTGGCGGCCGGCAACGGGCGCGCGGGCCTGATCGCGCACGCCGCCGCCGTCGTGGCCGCAGCGGTGTATGGGGAGCGGGTGAGCGAGGTAGCGAGGTCCGCCCTCCGGTAATCGAACGGAACCCCGGTTTCCCTCACTCGTGTGGGTGATGAAGGGGGCTCTGTGGCCGGGTGCCGGGCCGCTCGGCGGCACGGAACACCCGTACGTGCTGGCATCCTTGGGCGTAGTACCTGGAGGAACGTCAGCGGTCCACCCCTCCGCCGGTCCTTCTGTACGTTTCTTCGTGACCGTCCGACGCCGAATCAGGAGCCCCGGCCACGTGAGCAGCCACTCACCGCACGGCCAGTCGCCGCTGCGTACCGTGCAGGTGCTGGGCGGCGGCAACGCCGGCAGCAGCGCGCACGTGCGCTCCCTGACCGCGGGGCTCGTCGCGCGGGGCGTGCGAGTGGCCGTGTGCGCCCCGGTCGAGGCCGATCGCGCTCATGACTTCACGGGTGCCGGAGCCGAACACGTGCACGTGCCGCGCAGCAGCGACCCGGGATCCGTGGCGGCGCTCCGGGCGGCCTGCACGAACGCCGACCTCGTCCACGCGCACGGCCTGCACGCCTCGTTCCGGGCCGTCCTCGCGCTCAGCGGCCGGACCACCCCGCTCGTCGTCACCTGGCACAACCGGGCGCACGCCGAAGGGGCCCGCGCCCACCTGCTGCGGCTGCTGGAACGGCGGGTCGCGAGGACGGCCGCCGTGGTCCTCGGCACCACGTCCGACCTCGTGGACCGGGCCCGCCGGACGGGCGCCCGCGACGCGCGGCTCGCCGCCGTGGCGCTGCCCCGGTCCCGCCGGGGCGAGGGCCACGAGGAGCCGGCCTCCAAACTGCGCGCCGAACTCGGCGCCGTCGGACGCCCGTTGCTCATGGCGGTCGGTTCCCTGGAGCGCCACCGCGGGCACGACCTCCTGCTGGACGCCGCGCGCAGCTGGCGCCGACTGGACGCCGGGCCGCTGGTCGCGATCGCGGGGGAGGGGCCGCAGCGGGCGGAGCTCCAGCGCCGTATCGAGGACGAGGACCTGCCGGTCCGGCTGCTCGGGCGGCGGGACGACGTGAGCGAGCTGCTCGCCGCCGCCGACCTCGCGCTGCTGCCGGGCGGCGGGGAGTCACGGTCGGTCCTGGCGCAGGAGGCCCTGCACGCGCGCGTGCCGCTCGTCGCGGTGCTGACCGGCGGTGTCCGCGAACTCGTCGGCGACGCGGCCGAACTGGTACCGCCGGACGACGCCGAGGCCTTCGCCGCCGCCGTGGCACGACTCCTCGGCGACCCCGAACGCCGCGCACTCCTGCGGGACATGGGCGCCCGGCAGGCGGCCACCTGGCCCACGGAGGACGAGACCGTCGCCCAAGTGCTCAGCGTCTACGACGAGTTGACGCAGCCCCGGCCGATGATCTGAGCCCCCGGCCGCACGCCTCGCCCCTCACGCCTCATACTCCCTGGCCGATACGCCATACTCCCTGGCCCATGCGCCATGACCCCCGGCCCGTGCGCCTTGCTCCCCTGGCCCATGCGCCATGACCCCCGGCCCGTGCGCCTTGCTCCCCCGGCCCGTGCGCCTTGCTCCCCTGGCCCGTGCGCCTTGCTCCCCTGGCCCGTGCGCCTTGCTCCCCTGGCCCGTGCGCCTTGCTCCCCTGGCCCGTGCGCCTTGCTCCCCCGGCCCGTGCGCCTTGCTCCCCTGGCCCGTGCGCCTTGCTCCCCTGGCCCGTGCGCCTTGCTCTCCTGGCCGATACGCCATGACCCCCTGGCCCATGCGCCATGACCCCCGGCCCGTGCACCTTGCCTCACGGCCCGTGCACCTTGCCTCACGGCCTGTGCGTCCTGCCTCACGGCACGTGCCGCCGTGCCCGGAGCGCCAGGCTCAACGCCAGGACCGTCTGCGGGTCGTCCAGGTCGGTGCCGAGCAACTCGCCGATACGGGCCAGGCGGTTGTACAGCGTCTGGCGGTTCAGGTGCAGCTCCCGGGCCGTCTCCGCCTTGCGGCCCGCGTGCGCCAGGTACGTCTCCAGCGTGGGCAGCAACGGCGGCTTGGAGCGGTGGTCGTGGGCGCGCACCGGGCCGATCGCACGGTCCACGAAGGCCGCCAGGTCGGGGTGCTCGCGCAGCCGCCACAGCAGCAGGTCGATGTCGAGGCGACGGGCGTCGTACCAGGGGCGATCCGGCAGGCCCTGTGCGGCGGTCGCCGTCTCCGCCGCGTGCCTGAGGCCCGCCGAGGCGGCCGCCCAGCCGCCCGCGACCCCGACCACCACCACCGGCGGCTGGGCCCCAGGCCGCTGCATCCCGGCCCGCTCCACCCCGGCCCGCAGCGCCGCCGCCACCCGGTCCGCGACCGCGGACCGCTCCGACTCCGACCGCAGCCCCAGCAGCACCGGCACCCGGCCCTCCACCGGCCGCACGCCCAGCAGCACCGGCACGCCCACCGACGCCAGCTCCTCCGCGACCGCCCGGGCCAGCACCGCCCAGCCCCCGCCGGGGGAGATGCCGTCGCCCAGCCGCATCACGACCGGCAGCAACGGACCGGCGCCCGGCCGGAAGCCGAGGACGCGCGCCTGCGCCGGGGCGTCCTCGGCGGCGATCCGGCCCTCGGCGAGGTCGGTCAGGAAGTCGCCCCGGCCGCGCGCCGCGAGCTCCTCCTCCTGGCGGGCCTGCATCAGCACCACGGCCAGGATCCCGGCCGCCCGCTCGGCGGCGATCCGGTGCACCGGAGCAAGCGGGGCGCGCACGGGCAGCAGCACGAGCCGGGCGCGCACCGACCCCGCCCCCGGCCCGCCGCCGGGCACGTCCACCAGCACCGAACCGGAGGGCGGCGGCGCGTCCTTGTGCGGGTCGCGCAGCCCCTCCCACACCTGGAGCGGATCCGCGCCCTCCGGTCCCTCCCCGGCCGCGTACAGGAGCTGGACGTCGGTCGTCTCCAGGAACACCGGGTTGCCGCTGAAGTCCGCCAGGATGCCCAGCACCTGCGGGATCCCGCCCCCGCCCAGCAGGGCCTCCGTACAGCGGCGGTGCACCTCCTCGGCCCGCTGGAGCAGCGCGTAGTGGCCGTTGACGATCTCGGTGTGGATCTCCTCGGTGACCGTCACGAACGGCACCTCGCGGTGCAGTTGGACCAGGGGCAGGCCGGTCGAGCGCGCCGTCTCGACCAGGGCGGCGGGCAGCCGGGTGAAGCGCGGGCCCAGCTCGATCACCAGGGCCGCGATGCCCCGCTCGGCCAGCGTGCGCACGAACGCCCGCTGTTCGACCGGCCGGGTGCCGAGGCCGTAGCCCGTGGTCAGCAGCAGTTCGCCGCCCTTGAGCAGCGAGGCGATGTTCGGGACCTCGCCCGCGTGCACCCAGCGCACCGTGCGGTCCAGCCGGTCGGCGCCCGCGAGGATCTCGGGCAGGCCGCTGCGCAGGCCGGGCAGCTCCAGCGCACGCTGCACGGTGATGCCGGCGCCCTGGCTGTCGTAACGGTGGTCCGTGCGGCTGTCCATGCAGCGGACGCTACCTGGGCGGACGTGCCGGCGACATCCACGGACCGGGTTGGACGGTGCGCGGCCGGGTAGCTGCGGCCCATGGACTTCAGCGTGGTTGCCGTGGCCCGTGAGGACGACAGCCCGGTCGAGGAGCCGCTGCGGGTCGCGGCGCTCGCCGACCGGCTCGGCTACCGGGAGGTGTGGGCGGGCGAGGGGCCGACCTGGGACGCGTTCGTGCTGGCCGCCGCCCTCGGCCGGGTCACCGAGCGGGCGGTGCTGACGGCGGGACCGGTGCCGGTGTCCGTGCGCGACCCGTACACCCTCGTCCGCGGCGTCGCGTCGGTCGCCGCCGTCACCTGCGGACGGGCCGTCGGCGTGGCGCTGGGCACGTCCAGCAAGCGGGTGGTGGAGGGCGTGCACGGGCGGCCCCGGACGCGTCCCGCCGCCGTCCTCGACGAGACCGCGGCAGCCGTGCGGGCGCTGCTGCACGCCCGGCCCGGTGAGCCGGTGGCGCCCGGCAGCGCCTTCCGGCGCCGGCTCCCGCCGCCGGGCGGACCGCTCACCGTGGCCGCGTTCGGGGACCGTGCGATCGCCACGGCCGCCGCGCACGCCGACCGGATGCTGCTCGACGTCGTCTCGCCGGAGCAGGTGCGCGAGCTGCGCGCCAAGCTGGACGCGGCGGCCGGGAAAGCGGGCCGTACGCCGCCCGTGCTCGCCGCCTGGCTGCCCGCGGCCGTCGACCCGGAACCGGTGGCGCTCGTCCAGGTCCTCGGCAGCATCGCCGGATACCTGACCGTGCCCGGGTACCGCGAGGTGTTCGCCGGGGCCGGTTTCGCCGAGGCCGTCGAGCTGGCCGCGGCCGGCGCCGACCGGGCCGTCCTGGTCCGCGCCCTGCCCCCGGCGGCCGCGGCCACCGTCGGCCTGGTGGGCGACCTGGACGCCGTACGCGCCCGGATCGACGCCTATGCCGAGGCGGGGCTCGACGAGATCGCGCTGGTCCCGGCGACGGCCGGTGATCCGGCGGGAGAGCGGACGCTGACGGCGCTCAGGTCGGCCTGATGTTGTGGTTGAAGCGGAACACGTTGTCGGGGTCGTAGCGCCGCTTCAGATCCGCGAGGCGCCGGGCGTTCTCGGCGCCCAGGCCCGCCACGACCCGGTCGGCGCCCTCGTCGCCGATGAAGTTCAGGTACACGTCCCCGGTGCTCCACGGGCGGGCGTCGGCGCGGACGTCGCGCACCCAGCGGACGCAGGCCTCGTCGTCCGCCGGGTCCTCCCAGATGCCGAACGGGTGGACCGCCCACGGGGCGCTGCGGAACGGCACCGGGTACTCGGCCGGGCCGGCGGCGATCGCGCCGCCCTGCGGCCACAGCACGTGCTGGGTGCCCGTCCCCACGGGCAGGGTGTCCGCGCGGGCGCAGAAGACGTCCACAAGGGCGTCGGGCACGCCCGTCAGGTACTCGGCCGACCAGTAGTTCCGCATCCCCGGCGGATCGTCGAGCATGCACTGCACGTCGGCGTACGGCATCGCCCCGACGATCTCCGTCTCGTGCGGCAGCGCCAGCAGCGGTTCGGCGAGCTTGCGCATGTCCTCCTCGGCGCCCGCGTACGTCAGCAGCGCACCGCACACCAGCGTGCCGACCAGGTGCGGCGGGACGAACTCCTCGGGCGGGCCGGTGAAGAACAGGACGCCCCCGGCCGCCTCGTCGGGACCCGACTCGATGACGTCGCGGTAGGTGCGGACGACCTCGCGGCCGTGCTCGGGCCGGTACAGGACCAGCGCGATGGAGAACTCGGGCAGCTCGTACAGCTTCAGGGTGAGGGAGGTGGCGACGCCGAAGTTTCCGCCGCCGCCGTGCAGGGCCCAGAACAGGTCGGGGTTCTCGTCGGCGCTGGCGTGCACCCGGCGGGCGTCGGCCGTGACGAGTTCGACGCCGAGGAGGTTGTCGGCGGCGAGCCCGCAGCACCGGTCCAGCCAGCCCGTGCCGCCGCCGAGGACGAAGCCGCCGACGCCGGTGGTGGAGGCCCGGCCGCCGGTCGTGGCGAGGCCGTGGGGCTGGCAGGCGCGGTCCAGGTCGCTCATCAGGGCGCCGCCCGCGACCCGTGCCGCCTCGCCCGCGGGATCGACCGTGACCGCGCGCAGGTGCCGCAGGTCGACCACCACGGCCCCGTCGCCCAGCGCCTGGCCGGCGACGCTGTGCCCGCCGCCGCGCACCGCGATGTGCAGGTCCAGGTCACGGGCGAAACGCACGGCCCGCACCACGTCGGACTCGTCCACACACTGGGCGATCACAGCCGGGCGCCGGTCGATCATCGCGTTGAACACCGTGCGGTTCTCGTCGTAGCCCGCATCCCCCGGGGCGAACACGTCGCCGACCAGATCCTCGCGCAGCGCGGCGAGGGCCGCGCCCGCCTTCGACGGGGAGGCCATGAGGCGCCCCCTTTCGTGCAGGGGCTGTTGGACTTCCCAGCCTAGGACCTGTCCGGCCGATCATGTCGCAGACGCGGGGTCTGGCACGCGCTCCCCCACTCTCGGCTGCGCTCGAGCGGGAGGGACCCCCATCGCGTCGACGCCCTCCTCCGCCTTGCAGCTGCACGCACCAGACCCCGCTCACCGGCATCGGACAGGCGCCGTCGCTCTCCTGCGACTTGATCGGCCGGACAGGTCCTGGGCGGGCGCGGCTTGACGGTCCTGTTCAGCCGCCGTAGGCACCCGAGGCCGTCAGACGCAGGGCCGTGTCGATCAGGGGGACGTGGCTGAAAGCCTGCGGGAAGTTGCCGACCTGGCGCTTCAGGCGCGGGTCCCACTCCTCGGCGAGCAGCCCGAGGTCGTTGCGCAGGGAGAGCAGCTTCTCGAACAGCTTGCGGGCCTCGTCCACCCGGCCGATCATCGCGAGGTCGTCCGCCATCCAGAACGAGCAGGCCAGGAAGGCCCCCTCGTCGCCGGGCAGGCCGTCGACGCCCTCGTCGCCGCCCGAGGTCGGGTAGCGCAGGATGAAGCCGTCCGGGGTGGACAGCTCGCGCTGGATCGCCTCGATGGTGCCGATCACCCGCTTGTCGTCCGGCGGCAGGAAGCCCATCTGCGGGATGAGCAGCAGCGAGGCGTCCAGCTCCTTCGAGCCGTAGGACTGCGTGAACGTGTTGCGTTCCTTGTCGTAGCCCTTCTCGCAGACGTCCCGGTGGATGTCGTCGCGCAGCTCACGCCACTTCTCCAGCGGGCCGTCCGCGTCGCCCGACTCGATCAGCTTGATCGTGCGGTCGACCGCGACCCAGGCCATGACCTTGGAGTGCACGAAGTGGCGGCGCGGGCCGCGCACCTCCCAGATGCCCTCGTCCGGCTCGTCCCAGTGCTGCTCCAGGTAGCGGATCAGCTTGAGCTGGAGCAGGGAGGCGTAGTCGTTGCGGGCCAGGCCCGTCATGTGGCCCAGGTGCAGGGCCTCGGTGACCTCGCCGTACACGTCCAGCTGGAGCTGGTGCGCGGCGCCGTTGCCGACCCGGACCGGGCCGGAGTTCTCGTAGCCCGGCAGCCAGTCCAGCTCGGCCTCGCCCAGCTCGCGCTCGCCCGCGATGCCGTACATGATCTGCAGGTTCTCGGGGTCGCCGGCGACCGCGCGCAGCAGCCACTCGCGCCAGGCGCGGGCCTCCTCGCGGTAGCCGGTGCGCAGCAGCGAGGACAGGGTGATCGCCGCGTCGCGCAGCCAGGTGTAGCGGTAGTCCCAGTTGCGGACGCCGCCGATGTCCTCGGGCAGCGAGGTGGTCGGCGCGGCGACGATGCCGCCGGTCGGCGCGTACGTCAGCGCCTTCAGCGTGATCAGCGAGCGGATCACGGCCTCACGGTAGGGGCCGTGGTACGTGCAGTGCTCGACCCACTCGCGCCAGAAGTCCTCCGTGGCCTGCAGCGACTGCTCCGGCTCCGGCAGCGCCGGCGGCTGCTTGTGCGAGGGTTCCCACGAGATGGTGAACGCGACCCGGTCGCCGGGGGCGACCGTGAAGTCGGCGTACGTCGTCAGCGACTTGCCGTAGGTCTCGCAGTCGGTGTCGAACCACACCGAGTCCGGGCCCGCGACGGCCACCGTACGGCCCTCGTGCTTGTGCACCCACGGGACGATCCGGCCGTAGGAGAACCGCATCCGCAGGGCCGAGCGCATGGGGACACGGCCCGAGACGCCCTCGACGATGCGGATCAGCTGGGGCGCGCCGTCACGAGGGGGCATGAAGTCGGTCACCCGGACCGTGCCGCGCGGGGTGTCCCACTCGGACTCCAGGATCAGCGAGTCGCCCCGGTAGGTGCGCCGGGCCGCGCGCGGCGGCTGCGCGTCGGAGGCGTGCGCGGGGCCCAGCCGCCAGAATCCGTGTTCCTCCGTGCCGAGCAGACCGGCGAAGATCGCGTGCGAGTCGAAGCGGGGCAGGCACAGCCAGTCCACTGTCCCGTCACGGCAGACCAGGGCAGCGGTCTGCATGTCTCCGATGAGTGCGTAGTCTTCGATGCGCCCGGCCACGTGCAACTCCAGTCGAACGGCCACGTCACCCCCGTGAAAGATAGGGGGCTGTCGCTTATTGCGGTCAAGGGGTCGTTGTAATGCGTCGTTGAGCGGTGAAGCAAAGCAGTCGCTCACCCGTACAGGCAAAACGCCGATTATTGCTCAACGAACTGACGAGCTCTCGTTGTTCCGGGGGGATACGGGCGGGGGTGTGCCGTCTTGTCCGGCCGGGCTCGGCAGCGAGTGTCCGAGCAGGATACGACGCACGTAGATGATCTGCGTGCCGCTCCCGACAACGCGGGTGGGCCGAACGGGTGAGCAACGGGTGAGGAACCGGTGCGGGAGCGCCCGCGCGTGTCGGTCCGTGCGCGGAGCGTGGCCGGAAGCCAGGTCTCCGAGGCGCTGATACCCTGGTAGCCCGTGGACCGGTGGTCTCGACGCCCCCGAACCGCACCCCCAAATCGCGACCACGGGAGCCCCCTCTTGGCCATGCAGCCCGCTGCTTTTCGAAACAGCAAAGCCACGACGACCAAGCACATCTTCGTCACCGGGGGTGTCGCCTCCTCTCTCGGCAAGGGCCTGACGGCCTCCAGCCTCGGCATGCTGCTCAAGGCCCGGGGTCTGCGCGTCGTGATGCAGAAGCTCGACCCGTATCTGAACGTCGACCCCGGCACGATGAACCCCTTCCAGCACGGTGAGGTGTTCGTCACGAACGACGGCGCCGAGACCGACCTGGACATCGGCCACTACGAGCGGTTCCTCGACCGCGACCTCGACGGCTCGGCCAACGTCACGACCGGCCAGGTCTACAACACGGTGATCGCCAAGGAGCGGCGCGGCGAGTACCTGGGCGACACCGTGCAGGTCATCCCGCACATCACCAACGAGATCAAGCATCGCATCCGCCGGATGGCGACGGACGAGGTGGACGTCGTCATCACCGAGGTCGGCGGCACGGTCGGCGACATCGAGTCGCTGCCGTTCCTGGAGACCGTCCGCCAGGTCCGGCACGAGGTCGGCCGGGACAACGTGTTCGTGGTCCATATCTCTCTCCTTCCCTACATCGGCCCGTCCGGTGAGCTGAAGACGAAGCCGACCCAGCACTCGGTCGCGGCCCTGAGGAACATCGGTATCCAGCCGGACGCGATCGTGCTGCGCTGCGACCGCGAGGTGCCGACCGCGATCAAGCGCAAGATCTCGCTGATGTGCGACGTCGACGAGGCGGCCGTGGTCGCCTGCCCTGACGCCCGCTCGATCTACGACATCCCCAAGACCGTGCACGGCGAGGGCCTGGACGCCTATGTCGTCCGCAAGCTGGACCTGCCGTTCCGCGACGTGGACTGGACGACCTGGGACGACCTGCTCGACCGCGTCCACAACCCCGACCACGAGATCACCCTCGCTCTCGTCGGCAAGTACATCGACCTGCCCGACGCCTACCTCTCGGTCACCGAGGCGCTGCGCGCCGGCGGCTTCGCCAACAAGGCCCGCGTGAAGATCAAGTGGGTCACGTCGGACGACTGCAAGACCCCGGCGGGCGCCAAGGCGCAGCTCGAGGACGTCGACGGGATCTGCATCCCGGGCGGCTTCGGCGACCGCGGTGTGCTCGGCAAGGTCGGCGCGATCAGGTACGCCCGCGAGAACAAGATCCCGCTGCTCGGTCTCTGCCTGGGCCTGCAGTGCATCGTGATCGAGGCCGCGCGCAACCTGGCCGACATCCCCGACGCCAACTCCACCGAGTTCGACTCGGCCACCGGCCACCCGGTCATCTCCACCATGGCCGAGCAGCTCGACATCGTCGCCGGCGAGGGCGACATGGGCGGAACGATGCGCCTGGGCATGTATCCGGCCAAGCTGGCCGAGGGCTCCATCGTGCGTGAGGTGTACGACGGCAAGGAGTACGTCGAGGAGCGGCACCGGCACCGTTACGAGGTGAACAACGCCTACCGCGCCGAGCTGGAGAAGAAGGCGGGCATCCTGTTCTCCGGCACCTCGCCGGACGGCAAGCTCGTCGAGTACGTCGAGTACCCGCGTGACGTCCACCCGTACCTGGTCGCCACGCAGGCGCACCCCGAGCTGCGCTCGCGGCCCACGCGTCCGCACCCGCTGTTCGCCGGCCTGGTGAAGGCGGCGGTCCAGCGGACGGTCGAGGCGGGGAAGGCTTCGAAGTAACACACCGGTTGTACGGTGGCCGGGGTGCAAACCTTCAAGGGTTGGCGCCCCGGTTTTCGTTTGCGCAGGTGGCACGTGGAAGGACGCACGGCATGACGATCAAGGACACCCCCGAGGCGTGGGAGATCCGGGCCACCCAGACCCCCTTCGTGGGCAACAAGACCTCCGTCCGCACCGACGAGGTGGTCATGCCCGACGGCTCGGTGGCCCACCGGGACTACCAGGTCCACCCCGGCTCGGTGGCCGTCCTCGCCCTCGACGAGGAGGACCGGGTGCTGCTCATCAAGCAGTACCGCCACCCCGTGCGGCAGAAGCTGTGGGAGATCCCGGCCGGACTGCTCGACGTGCCCGGCGAGAACCCGCTGCACGCGGCCCAGCGCGAGCTGTACGAGGAGGCGCACGTCAAGGCCGAGGACTGGCGGGTGCTCACCGACGTGTACACGACTCCCGGCGGATGTGACGAGTCCGTGCGGATCTTCCTCGCCCGGGGCCTGTCCGAGGCGGACGGGGAGCGCTTCGCGGTGGAGGACGAGGAGGCCGACATGGAGCACGCGCGCGTGCCGGTCGGCGAGCTCGTCAGGGCGGTCCTCGCGGGCGACGTGCACAACAACTGCCTCGTGGTGGGCGTGCTGTCGTTGGCGGCCGCCCGCGCGGGGGACGGCGAGGGCGCGCTGCGTCCGGCGGAGGCGCCCTGGCCGGCGCGTCCGTTCGAGGCCTGAACGCAGCCGGGCCGAAACCCGCTCGGATCGTCGACAGTGTGACGATCGGCTGATCCGATCGGGGGACCTCCCCGCCCTGCCCGCCGTGCTCCTCCCGGAACGTCGCAGAGCGTGAACTAGGCTCTGGAATCGCCCGATCCGGAGTCCCGGCGGGCTTGCGCGTGCGGTGGGACGGGAGTGTGGCCCGTGACGGATCAGGCAGTGGACACAGGCGGCGTGCAGCTGTCGGGACACGCTGCACCAGAGGGCCGTTTCCTGGGCCGCACCCGGGAGTTGAAGGAACTGCGCGCCGACATCGAACGCGCCGGGCTGGACACCATCTCCGGGAAGAAGGCTCCGCGCGCGCGGGTCCTGCTCATCGCCGGCCGACCTGGCTCCGGGCGTACGGCGCTCGCCGAGGAACTCGTCCGGCAGGTCGCCGACCGCTACCGGGACGGCGTGCTGCGCGCCCGCCTCGCCGAGCCCGACGGCACGCCCGTGCCGGTCGAGCGCGCCGCCCGCGAACTGCTCGCCGCGCTGCAGGTGCCGACCCCGCCCGGCGCCGACGAGGACGACCTCGCGGCCCTGCTGCGCGAGGCCCTCGCCGAGCGGCGCGCGCTGCTCCTGCTCGACGACGCGACCGGCGCCGAACAGGTCGACGCGCTCCTCCCCGACACCCCGGAGTGCCTGCTCGTCGCCGTCTCCGCCGGACCGCTCACCGGCATCGCGGACGTCCGCCCCTGCACCCTGGGCGGCCTGGACACCAAGTCCGCCCTCGACCTGCTGACCGGGTACACCGGCTCCGTCCGCATCACCGTCGACCCGCGCTCCGCCGAGAACCTCGTGGAGGCCTGCCAGGGCCAGCCCGCCGCGCTGATCCTGGCGGGCGGCTGGCTCGCCGCCCGCCCCCAGGCCGCTGTCGCCGACCTCGCCAAGCAGCTCAACGCCGAGGGCGACGAGGGGACCCCCCTCAGCCGGGTCTTCCGGCTCGTGCACGCCGCGCTGCCCGCCCCCGTCGCCCGGATGCTGCGCCTGCTCTGCCTCGCCCCGGCCGGCCTCGCCGACCCGCACACCGCCTCCGCGCTCGCCGGCTGCTCGGTGGGCGCCGCCCACACCGCGCTGGACGAGCTCACCGCGCTCGGTCTGCTGCGGGCCGTGGACTCCCCGCTGCCCCAGTACGAGGTCCCCGGCTGCCTGTACCCGCTGCTGCGCGCCGCCGCCGAGAGGCAGGACCGCCCGGCCGAGCTCCAGCTGGCCCGCGCCCGCATGCTGGAGCGGACGGTTCGGCTGCTGCAGTCCTGCCGGGCCGTCACCGAGACCGACAACCCCCAGGCCCGCGAGAAGCTCCAGGGCATGCCCCGGGCGCTGCGCTTCCCCACCCCGCGCGCGGCCGCCGACTGGCTGCGGGCCCGCCGCCCGGCCCTGCTCGCCTCGGCCCGGCTCGCGGTCGCCGACGGGGAGCTGGACACCCTCGCCCGCCGCCTGATGTCCCAGCTGGTCAGGGCGATGGTCGCGCATTTCGGCACCCAGGGCGCCGCACCCGACCTGTACGGCATCCACCAGCTCGTCCTGGACGTCGCCGAGCGGCGAGGCCTGCCCCGGGAGCGGGCGGCCGCCCTGCTGAACCTGGCCGACGTGGACGCCGGCACCGGCCGCACCGCGGAGGCGCTGGTGCGCTACCGGGCCGCGCTGGACGCCGGACGGGAGGCGAACGACCCCTACGCGATCGGCCGCGCGATGGAATCCGTAGGCGGCGCGCACCTGGAGCTCGGGGACTACGAGAGGGCCGCCGACTGGTTCGGCCGGGCCCTCGCCCAGCGCCTGGCGCGCGACGAGCGCCCGGACGCCGCCCGCCTCTACGGCCGGATCGCCACCGCGCACACCTACGCGGCCCGCTACGGCGAGGCGCAGCGGGCCTGGCGGGCCGCGGCGGCCGGGCACCGCAAGAACGGCGATGTCGGCGCGCACGCCCGGGCGTTGAGCGAGCTGGCGAGGGTCCAGGAGTACGCCGGCCGCCCCGCGGAGTCGCTGCGGACCTGTCAGGAGGCCGTGGAGTGGGCCCGGCGGGCTGAGGACACGCGTCTGCAGGCCGCCGTGCAGCTGAGGCTGGCCGACACCCTGGAGCGCCTCGGCGACCCGGTGGAGGCCCGCCTGCACCGGGGCGCGGCCGAGCGCATCCTGGGAGAGGAGCTCCCGGACCGCGGTCCGGAGCCGGAGCGGCCGCAGCGGCCGGAGCCGTCCGAGCGGCCAGGACAGGCAGAACGGCTGGAACACGGCGCTAACACCTGCGAAATCCGTAGTACACCCGCTGGAGATTGATGCAATGAAAGGCTAGACAGCGGGAACGCCTTCATTAGACTGGCTCTGCCGCACGTTCTCCTGCGGTGCATCCCGGTGTGCCCTATACCTCCGGGTATGTCTCGCTGTACCCCCACACCCTCTGAGCCAAGGACCGTGATCGACGTGAAGGTCGGCATCCCCCGCGAGGTCAAGAACAACGAGTTCCGGGTGGCCATCACCCCCGCCGGTGTGCACGAGCTGGTGCGCCACGGCCACCAGGTCGTCATCGAGCGGGGCGCCGGCCTCGGCTCGTCGATCCCGGACGAGGAGTACATCGCCGAGGGCGCCCAGATCCTGGACACCGCCGACGAGGTCTGGGCCGCCGCCGACCTGCTGCTCAAGGTCAAGGAGCCCATCGCCGAGGAGTACCACCGTCTCCGCAAGGACCAGACGCTCTTCACCTACCTGCACCTGGCCGCCTCCAAGGAGTGCACGGACGCCCTCATCGAGTCCGGCGCCACGGCGATCGCCTACGAGACCGTCGAGCTCCCCAGCCGGGCCCTGCCGCTGCTCGCCCCGATGTCCGAGGTCGCGGGCCGACTGGCCCCGCAGGTCGGCGCCTACCACCTGATGCGCTCGGTCGGCGGCCGTGGCGTGCTCCCCGGCGGCGTCCCCGGCACCCAGCCGGCGCGGGCCGTCGTCATCGGCGGCGGCGTCTCCGGCTGGAACGCCACGCAGATCGCCGTCGGCATGGGCTTCCACGTCACGCTGCTCGACCGCGACATCAACAAGCTGCGCGAGGCCGACAAGGTCTTCGGCACCAAGGTCCGGGCGATCATGTCCAACGCCTTCGAGCTCGAGAAGGCCGTCCTGGACGCCGACCTCGTCATCGGCGCGGTCCTCATCCCGGGCGCCAAGGCCCCGAAGCTCGTCACCAACGAGCTCGTGTCCCGGATGAAGCCGGGAAGTGTCCTTGTCGACATCGCGATCGATCAGGGCGGTTGCTTCGAGGACTCCCGTCCGACCACGCACGCCGAGCCGACCTTCCCGGTCCACGACTCCGTCTTCTACTGCGTCGCCAACATGCCCGGCGCGGTCCCCAACACCTCCACCTACGCTCTCACCAACGCCACGCTGCCCTACATCGTCGAACTCGCCGACCGGGGCTGGGTGGAGGCGCTGCGCCGCGATCCCGCGCTGGCCAAGGGCCTCAACACCCATGACGGCAAGGTCGTTTACCGCGAGGTCGCAGAGGCGCACGGACTGGAGCACGTGGAGCTGGAGTCCCTGCTGGGCTGAGCCGCCCGACCCCGCCGAACGGCCAAGTCCGCGCCGGGAAAAAGCGATACGTCAACAGAGTCCGTCAACCTCGCGCACCCGGCCGGACCTTGCCCGACAAGGTCCGGCCGGATGTGTGTATGGTCACTTTGCGGCTCTCGGTCAACTCGCCTCGAACGTAACCCTTCGACCGATTCGCACACCGGTGAAACCTGCCGTGCGACGGCCGTACGCCCTTGACAGCGGGATGTTTCATTGCCGACACATCGGGCCGGGTCCGGCGGATTGTGTTGCTGCGGACGCCCGACACGCCATAGAGTCGCCAACCGTCGGCATGGTGCCACGCTGACCTTGTCTAGAAGTTTCCTGGTCACCAAGGAGGTAAGACGACTTGTGAATGAGTCGACATTTTCTCCCGGGGGTGGTCATCCAGGAATGCCTACGCGGGGCCCGGGTTCCGCGGGGCTCGAGGCTGTCGGCTCCGTCGCTGTCCGAACCTTCGCAGCCCATCAGAGCCAGACCAGCCCCCTATTGGCTCAGCCAGCACCCCAGAGCATGGATGGCCATCACGTGAACGCCATGGCCGGCGACGGAAGTGGCGCGCCCCACAACCACTTCGCCGACTACGACGAACTGCCCGACGGGCACTTCTACGATCCCGATGCCGAGTACGAGCCGGACCCGGAGTACGCGGCCACGCTCGCGCCCGACGCGGCCCGACAGCGCCGTGAGCGCGTCGGTCCGACCGGACGCCCGCTGCCGTACTTCCCGATCCCGGGCCCGCTGACCCAACACGGTCCCGCGACGATCATCGCGATGTGCAACCAGAAGGGCGGCGTGGGCAAGACGACGTCGACCATCAACCTGGGCGCCGCGCTCGCGGAGTACGGCCGTCGCGTGCTGCTCGTGGACTTCGACCCGCAGGGCGCGCTGTCGGTCGGTCTCGGCGTCAATCCGATGGAGCTCGACCTCACCGTCTACAACCTGCTCATGGAGCGGGGCATGGCGGCGGACGAGGTGCTCCTGAAGACGGCGGTCCCCAACATGGACCTGCTGCCCAGCAACATCGACCTGTCAGCCGCCGAGGTCCAGCTGGTCTCCGAGGTCGCGCGCGAGTCCACGCTCCAGCGTGCGCTCAAGCCGCTGATGGACGACTACGACTACATCGTCATCGACTGTCAGCCCTCGCTCGGTCTGCTCACCGTCAACGCCCTCACGGCGGCGCACAAGGTGATAGTGCCGCTGGAGTGCGAGTTCTTCGCCCTCCGAGGTGTGGCGCTGCTGACCGAGACCATCGAGAAGGTCCAGGAGCGGCTCAACCCGGAGCTGGAGCTCGACGGGATCCTCGCCACGATGTACGACTCGCGCACCGTGCACAGCCGTGAGGTGCTCGCACGGGTCGTCGAGGCGTTCGACGACCACGTCTACCACACGGTCATCGGGCGCACGGTCCGCTTCCCGGAGACCACGGTCGCCGGTGAGCCGATCACCACGTACGCCTCCAACTCCGTCGGCGCCGCCGCCTACCGTCAGCTCGCCAGGGAGGTGCTCGCCCGGTGTCACGCCGAGTGAGTCTGCCGGGGGCCGACGAACTCTTCCGTACGACAGGGGGAATGGCGCTCCAGCCGTCCGCGCCCCGGCGCTCCGCCAACGGCGAGGCGCGGGTGCCCGCGCCGGCCGGCGAGAGCGACGGGGTGGCGGCCGGCGGTGCGCAGGACGCGCCGCAGGCCGTGCCCGCGCAGGGCGGTGACGGCGAGGGCGCCGAGCACGCGGCGGCCGAGGCGGGCCCGGGCGACGCCGGGGAGTCCCGTACCCGGGGCGCCGCCGGGGAGCGCTCGGAGCGCCGTCAGGGCGCGCAGGAAGGTTCTGCCGCCGACGCCTCCGGCGAGGGGCAGCCGCGCAAGCGCGGGGGCCGGGCGGCCGCCCGGCGGCCCAGCGGCCGGGAGCGGCACGACGAGAAGATCACCGTCTATGTCTCCGCCGAGGAGCTCATGGACCTGGAGCACGCCCGGCTGGTGCTCCGCGGCGAGCACGGGCTGGCCGTGGACCGGGGGCGCATCGTCCGCGAGGCGGTCGCCGTGGTCCTCGCCGACCTGGAGAGCCGCGGGGACGCGAGCATCCTCGTACGACGACTGCGCGGGCGCTAGCGGTAGCCTGCGGGGGCCATGACCTCGAACGACGTCCCAGCCCCCGGCCCCGGCGCAGCAGCCGGCCGTCGGCGTGCGCTGGGGCGGGGGCCGGGGGCGGCTGATCCGACTCCGGTTCCGGCCCCGACTCCGGTGCCAGGTCCGGTGCCCGTGCCGGTTCCAGTGGAGGAGGAGCCGGTACCCGAGGCTGCGGAAACGGTTGCTCCGCCACCCCCTTCCGAGCCCCGGGAAGCCCCTGAGCCCCGGGCAGCCGCCGAGCCTCGGGAAGCTCCCGCGTCCCAGGAAACCCCCGACGGAGTCTTCAAGGTCCGGCTCGCCAACTTCGAGGGGCCCTTCGACCTGCTCCTCCAGCTGATCTCCAAGCACAAGCTGGACGTCACCGAGGTCGCGCTGTCCAAGGTCACCGACGAGTTCATGGCGCACATCCGGGCCATGGGGCCGGACTGGGACCTGGACCAGACGACCGAGTTCCTGGTCGTGGCCGCCACCCTGCTCGATCTGAAGGCGGCCCGGCTGCTGCCGGCCGCGGAGGTCGAGGACGAGGCCGACCTGGCGCTGCTGGAGGCCAGGGACCTGCTGTTCGCCCGCCTGCTGCAGTACCGGGCCTACAAGCAGGTCGCCGACATCTTCACGCACCGGCTGGAGCGGGAGGCCCGCCGCTACCCCCGTACCGTCGGCCTCGAACCGCACCACGCCGAGCTGCTGCCCGAGGTGGTCATCAGCATCGGCGCGGAGGGGTTCGCCAAGCTCGCGGTCAAGGCGATGCAGCCCAAGGCCAAGCCGCAGGTGTACGTCGACCACATCCACGCGCCGCTGGTGAGCGTGCAGGAACAGGCCCAGATCGTCGTCGCCCGGCTGCGGGAGCTCGGCGAGGCCAGCTTCCGGGTGCTCGTCGAGGACACCGACGACACCCTCACGGTCGTGGCCCGCTTCCTGGCGCTGCTGGAGCTGTACCGGGAGAAGGCCGTCGCCCTGGACCAGGAGACCGCGCTCGGGGAGCTGCTGGTGCGCTGGACCGGCGGGGACGGCGACGAGCAGCCGACGGTCACGGACGAGTTCGACCGGCCGCCCGAGGAGCCCGAGAAGGAGACGAAGACGTGAGCGAGGAGAGCGTCGCCGCACTGGACCTCAAGCCGGCCCTGGAGGCCGTCCTGATGGTCGTCGACGAGCCCGCGACCGAGGAGCACCTCGCGAAGATCCTCCAGCGGCCCCGGCGGCAGATCGCCGACGCGCTGCGCGAGCTGGCCGACGAGTACACCGTGCAGGGGCGGGGCTTCGAGCTCAGGCTCATCGCGGGCGGCTGGCGGTTCTACACCCGGCCCGAGTACGCGGCGGCCGTCGAGGGCTTCGTCCTGGACGGGCAGCAGGCCCGGCTCACCCAGGCCGCGCTGGAGACCCTGGCGGTCGTCGCGTACCGCCAGCCGGTCAGCCGCAGCAGGGTCTCCGCGGTGCGCGGGGTCAACTGCGACGGCGTCATGCGCACGCTGCTCCAGCGCGGTCTGGTCGAGGAGGCGGGCGCGGAACCCGAAACAGGTGCGATCCTGTACGTGACGACGAACTACTTTCTGGAGCGGATGGGCCTGCGCGGTCTGGACGAGCTCCCGGAGCTCGCGCCCTTCCTCCCGGAGGCGGCGGCGATCGAGGCCGAGACCCAGGAGGGCGTGCCGTCGTTCGATCCGGACGCTCCGGATTCCGAGGACGCAGACGACAAGACGGAACTTTGATGCGAAGCAGCAGCGGCAGGAACAGCAGCGGAAACAACGGCGGGAGCCGTGGTGGCAACAGCGGCGGCCGCGGCGGGAGCAGCGGCGGGAGCAGCGGTGGCCGTGGCGGGAGCAGCGGTGGCCGCGGCAATTACCGCGGCGCCGGGAACGCCCGCGACGACCAGCAGGGCGGCGGCCGGCCGAGGAAGCCGCGCCCGGAAGAGCGGCGTTACGACGTCGGCCCGGGCGGCACCCACGAGGGGCCCAAGTCCGGGCGCGGCGCCTCCGCGCGCGGCGGCGCCAAGGGCGGGCCCAAGCAGGGCCAGGGCACCGGGCGCGGCCGTTCGGTCCCGGCGACCTCGCGTGAGTACGAGGCGCGGGCCGAGGAGCGCAACCGCGAGCGGTACGCGGGCAAGAAGGACGTCAAGCTGCCCAAGACCTTCCCGGGCGCCGAGCAGGAGGGCGAGCGGCTGCAGAAGATCCTCGCGCGCGCGGGCTACGGCTCCCGGCGGGCCTGCGAGGAGCTGATCGAGCAGGCGCGGGTCGAGGTCAACGGCGAGATCGTGCTCGAGCAGGGCAAGCGGGTCGACCCGGAGAACGACGAGGTCAAGGTCGACGGCCTGACGGTCGCGACGCAGTCGTACCAGTTCTTCTCGCTGAACAAGCCGGCCGGCGTCGTCTCCACGATGGAGGACAACGAGGGCCGTCAGTGCCTCGGCGACTACGTGACCAACCGTGAGACTCGGCTGTTCCACGTGGGCCGGCTCGACACCGAGACCGAGGGCGTGATCCTGCTCACCAACCACGGCGAGCTGGCGCACCGGCTGACCCACCCCAAGTACGGCGTGAAGAAGGTCTACCTCGCGCACATCGTGGGCCCGATCCCGCGCGACCTGGGCAAGAAGCTCAAGGACGGCATCCAGCTGGACGACGGGTACGCGAAGGCGGACCACTTCCGGGTCGTCGAGCAGACCGGCAAGAACTACCTGGTCGAGGTGACCCTGCACGAGGGCCGCAAGCACATCGTGCGCCGGATGCTGGCGGAGGCGGGCTTCCCGGTCGACAAGCTGGTGCGCGTCGCCTTCGGCCCGATCACCCTGGGCGACCAGAAGTCGGGCTGGCTGCGCCGGCTGTCCAACACCGAGGTCGGCATGCTCATGAAGGAAGTCGATCTGTAAGGCGGCTTTGCGGCCTTTAGCGACTCCTGAAGCTTCAAGGGCTTGTGCATGACCGCACCCCCTTTTTATAGTCGTGGTGACTATTAAAAGGGGGTGTTCGTCATGCCGGGCTACGACAAGCACGCCCACGAGCCCTTCGCCGTCACCGTCGACCTCGCCGTCCTGACCCTGCGGGCAGGCGTCCTGCACGTCCTGCTCGTCGAGCGGGGCCACGAGCCGTACGCCGGCCGGTGGGCGCTGCCCGGGGGCTTCGTGCTGCCGGACGAGTCCGCGGAGACCGCCGCCCGGCGCGAGCTCGCCGAGGAGACCGGCCTCAAGGACGTCTCCGGGCTCCACCTGGAGCAGCTGCGCACCTACAGCGAGCCCGACCGCGACCCCCGGATGCGGGTCGTCTCCGTCGCGTTCGCCGCCCTGCTGCCCGACGCCCCCGAGCCGACCGGCGGCGGCGACGCGGCCCAGGCGCGCTGGCTGCCGTACGACGCCGTCGAACCGCTCGCCTTCGACCACGACCGGATCCTGGCCGACGCCCACGACCGGGTCGGCGCCAAGTTCGAGTACACCTGCCTCGCGACCGCCTTCTGCCCGCCCGAGTTCACCCTCGGGGAGCTCCAGCAGGTCTACGAGACGGTGTGGGGGACCGGGCTCGACCGGCCCAACTTCCGGCGCAAGGTGCTCGCCACCCCCGGCTTCGTCGAGGCCGTGCCCGGCGCCGCACGTCTGACCGGCGGACGCGGCAAGCCCGCCGCCCTCTACCGCGCGGGCGCCGCCACCGCGCTCCACCCGCCCCTGCTGCGACCGCCCCGGGAAGGACGTTCCGCATGACCACCTCCACCACCGTCAGGAAGCGCGCCACCGGGTCCCTGCTGGGGCTCGCCCTGGGGGACGCGCTCGGGTTTCCGACCGAGTTCAACGACGTCCCGTCGATCCTCGCCAAGTGCGGGCCGTGGCGGGAGATGGAACTGCCGAAGCGCGCCTTCGTCTCCGACGACACGCAGATGACCCTCGCGGTGGGGCGGGCTCTGCGGACCGCCATGGACCGGGGGCTGCTCGTGCCGACGTCGCTGGTGCGGCCGCTGCGCGAGGAGTTCGTGGACTGGTACCAGTCACCGGACAACAACCGGGCCCCGGGCCGGACCTGCCTGACCGCGTGCGACCTCCTCAAGGACGACCGGCGCCTGTGGCAGGACGCCAGCCAGATCGGCTCCAAGGGCTGCGGCGCCAACATGCGCGTCGCCCCCCTCGGCCTCGCCCCCGGCCTCAGCGACGAGCAGCGGGCCGGGGCCGCCCAGCTGCAGTCCGCCCTCACCCACGGGCACCCCACCGCGCTCGCCGCCTCCGACCTCACCGCCCACGCCGTGCGGCTGCTCGCGCACGGCGCCGATCCGGCCGCCCTGCTCGGGCTGCTGCGCGCGTACGCCCTCGACAACCGCTCCCGCTACCACCACCGCTGGCTCGGCGACCTGTGGACCCGCAGCCAGGACCCGACCCCTGAGCACTTCATCGCGCGCGGCTGGGACGACTGCCTGGGCGTGCTGGAACGCCTTGAGCAGACGCTGCGCGATCCATCGCCCGAGACCGACCCGTGCCTGGCGGCGGGGGAGGGGTGGATCGCCGAGGAGGCCATGGCCGCCGGCCTGCTGTGCTTCCTGCTGTTCCCCGACGAACCGGTGACCGCGCTGCGCCGGGCCGCCTGCTCGTCCGGGGACTCCGACTCCATCGCCTGTCTGGCGGGCGCCTTCGCGGGCGCGTACGCCGGGGCCGACGCCTGGCCGACGCAGTGGGCGGACCGGATCGAGTACCACGGGGAGCTGATGACGCTCGGGGCGCTCTGGGACCAGTGATCACGCCAGCTTGATCGTGCCGCCCGTGACCGTGATCTGCTTCGCGGGCAGCGGCTTGGGCGCCGGGCCGCCGGCCACCGAGCCGTCGGCGATGTGATATTTGCTGCCGTGGCACGGGCAGTCGATGGTGCCGTCCGCGACCGTGTTCACCGTGCAGCCCATGTGGGTGCAGATCGCGGAGAAGGCCTTGAAGTCGTCCTTCGTGGGCTGGGTGACGACGACCTTCTCGTCGGCGAAGACCGTGCCGCCGCCGACGGGGATGTCGGTCGTCTTCGCCAGTTCCCGGCCGCCGGCCGAGGACCTCTCGGACGAGGACGACGAGCCGCTGTCGCCGTTGTCGCCGCAGCCCGCCGTGAGCGCCGCAGCCGCTGCCGCGCCGCCCGTCGCCAGGAGGACCGTGCGCCGTGTCGCGGGGAGAGTCATGTCGTCACTCCGAAGGTGCGGAAGAACCAGAGGGCCGAGGGCGGCGGTGTCGCTCCGAACGGAGCACCAGCATCTTGGCACCGAAGACGCCGAAGACGAAACAACTCGGGAGGGAGCGCCGCATAACGCGCGTTTCCCCCGAGTGTCTCAGCGGTCGGGCGACGCGCACCGGTCCCGCGTGGGCTGACTAGGCTGGACGTGCCAAGAGCCGTACATCAGCACTTCAGCGAGGAGCAGCGCCGTGGCGGTACGAGCGGTCCGGGGAGCCGTCCAACTTCAGCGCGACGAGGCCGGGCACATGGACGAGCAGGTCGCGGCCCTGCTCACCGCCGTCCTGGAGCGGAACTCCCTGAGCGCCGACGACCTCATCAGCATCTGGTTCACCGCCACGCCCGACCTGCACAGCGACTTCCCGGCGGCCGCGGCCCGGGGGCTCGGCATCGTCGACGTGCCGCTGATCTGCGCCCAGGAACTCGACATCGAGGGCGCCATGCCGCGGGTCGTCCGCATCCTCGCGCACATCGAGTCCGACCGGCCGCGCGCCGACATCAACCACGTCTACCTCGGCGCCGCGGGCGCCCTGCGCAAGGACATCGCCCAGTGAGGACCGCGCTCGTCGTCGGAACGGGGCTGATCGGCACGTCCGCCGCCCTGGCCCTCGCCCAGCGGGGCGTCGTCGTCCACCTCGCCGACCACGACCCCGAGCAGGCCCGTACGGCCGCCGCGCTCGGCGCCGGCACCGACGCGGAGCCCGAGGGCCCGGTCGACCTCGCGATCGTCGCCGCCCCGCCCGCCCATGTCGCCGGCGTCCTCGCCGACGCGATGCGCCGCGGGGCAGCCCGCGGCTATCTGGACGTGGCCAGCGTCAAGGGCGGGCCGCGCCGTGAGCTGGAGGCGCTGGGCCTCGACCTGTCGACGTACCTCGGCACGCATCCCATGTCGGGGCGGGAGAAGTCCGGGCCGCTGGCCGCGACCGGCGACCTCTTCGAGGGCCGCCCCTGGGTGCTGACCCCGACCCGGGACACCGACACCGAGGTGCTGAACCTCGCCCTGGAGCTCGTCTCGCACTGCCGGGCCGTCCCGGTGGTCATGGACGCGGACGCCCACGACCGTGCTGTGGCGCTCGTCTCCCACATGCCCCACCTGGTCTCCAGCATGGTCGCCGCGCGCCTGGAGCACGCCGAGGAGGCCGCCGTACGGCTGTGCGGGCAGGGCATCAGGGACGTCACCCGGATCGCCGCCTCCGAACCCGGGATGTGGATCGACATCCTGTCCGCGAACCCGGGGCCGGTCGCCGACCTGCTCACCGACGTGGCCGCCGACCTGGAGGAGACGGTGCAGGCCCTGCGCGCCCTGCAGTCCTCCGACGACGTCAAGCGCCGCGAGGGCGCCGGCGGCATCGAGGACGTCCTGCGCCGCGGGAACGCGGGCCAGGTCCGTGTCCCCGGCAAGCACGGGGCCGCTCCGCGGGTGTACGAGGTGGTCGCGGTGCTGATCGACGACCAGCCGGGGCAGCTGGCCCGGATCTTCGCGGACGCGGGGCAGGCGGGCGTCAACATCGAGGACGTTCGCATCGAGCACGCGACCGGGCAGCAGGCGGGTCTGGTGCAGCTGATGGTCGAGCCGAGGTCGGCGCCGGTTCTCACGGCGGCGTTGCGGGAGAGGGGCTGGGCGATCCGGCAGTAGGCGCCCGGTGACGCCGGTGCGGCGTCGAGAAGCGCAGCCGGGTCGGCGGCGTCGGGCGGTGCCAGGAAGCCGCGGCCGGACGAGTGACCCGTGGCCGGTAACCTTGTGCGGGGCACAGTCGCGCCCCGTACCTCCACCGCCTCGCACCAGGAAGGTGTCCCCCCGTGGAAAACGGCGCCGCCCAGCCCGTGATTGTCGCCATCGACGGTCCCTCCGGCACGGGCAAGTCGAGCACGTCCAAGGCCGTGGCCGCCCGGCTCGGGCTGAGCTACCTGGACACCGGCGCCCAGTACCGGGCGATCACGTGGTGGATGGTGAACAACGGGATCGACATCGAGGACCCCACGGCGATCGCCGCCGTCGCCGGCAAGCCCGAGATCGTCTCCGGGACCGACCCGGCCGCCCCGACCATCACGGTCGACGGCACGGACGTGTCGGCGCCCATCCGCACCCCGGAGGTCACCGCCAAGGTCAGCGCGGTGAGCGCCGTACCGGAGGTGCGGGCCCGGATCACCGAGCTGCAGCGGTCGCTGGCTGCCTCCGCGCCGCGGGGGATAGTCGTCGAGGGCCGGGACATCGGTACGACCGTCCTGCCCGACGCCGGCCTGAAGATCTTCCTCACCGCCTCGCCGGAGGCCCGCGCGGCCCGCCGCAGCGGAGAGCTGAAGGGCGCGGACGTCCACAGCACCCGTGAGGCGCTGATCCGGCGGGACGCGGCCGACTCCTCCCGCAAGACCTCCCCCCTCGCCAAGGCGGACGACGCCGTCGAGGTGGACACCACCGAGCTGACGCTGACCCAGGTCATCGAGTGCGTCGTCACCCTCGTCGAGGAGAAGCGGGCCGCGAAGTGAGCGAACTGCCCACCGAGAGGGGCGCCGAGATCGGGCGGCGGATCGGCGTCGGCCTGATGTACGGGCTGTGGAAGCCGCGCGTGCTGGGCGCCTGGAAGGTGCCCGCGAGCGGCCCGGTGATCTTCGCGGTCAACCACTCCCACATCGTCGACGGCCCGATGGTCATCGGCGTGGCGCCCCGGGCGTCGCACTTCCTGGTCAAGAAGGAAGCGTTCGTCGGCCCGCTCGGCCCGTTCATGACCCGCGTCGGCCAGATCAAGGTCGACCGCGACACCACCGACCGCACCGCGATCACCCACGCGCTGGGCGTGCTGGAGAACGGCGGGGTCCTCGGGATCTTCCCGGAGGGCACCCGGGGCGAGGGCGACTTCGCCGCCCTGCGCGCCGGGCTCGCCTACTTCGCGGTCCGCAGCGGTGCGCCGATCGTGCCCGTCGCGGTGCTGGGAAGTTCCGAGCGGCGCGGACGGTTGATAAAGGCGCTGCCCCCGCTGCGCTCCCGCGTCGACGTCGTCTTCGGCGACCCGTTCGACGCGGGCGACGGCAGCGGACGGCGTACGCGCAAGGCGCTGGACGAGGCGACCGAACGCATCCAGAAGCAGCTGGCCGCCCACCTGGAAAACGCCAGGCGCCTCACCGGGCGCTGAGCGACACTGAATACCGAGTAGTGGATCAACCCGAACGAAACGGGTGCTCCACCGATCACCACGAATGAACGACGAGGTACGGACTTCATGAACGACCACACCCAGCCCGACGGCTCGGACGGCTTCGAGCACGATCACGGGGCGCTCGGCGACGCCGAGTACGCGGAGTTCATGGAGCTCGCCGCGATCGAGGGCTTCGACCTCGAGGACGTCGAGGGGGCGATCGAGGCCGCCGGTCACGGGCCGCTGCCGGTCCTCGCCGTCATCGGCCGCCCGAACGTCGGCAAGTCGACCCTCGTCAACCGGATCATCGGGCGGCGCGAGGCGGTCGTCGAGGACAAACCCGGCGTCACCCGCGACCGGGTGACCTACGAGGCCGAGTGGGCGGGCCGCCGCTTCAAGGTCGTCGACACCGGCGGCTGGGAGCAGGACGTCCTCGGGATCGACGCCTCCGTGGCCGCGCAGGCCGAGTACGCGATCGAGGCGGCCGACGCCGTCGTCTTCGTCGTGGACGCCAAGGTCGGCGCCACCGACACCGACGAGGCCGTCGTCCGACTGCTGCGCAAGGCCGGCAAGCCCGTCGTGCTCGCCGCCAACAAGGTCGACGGCCCGAGCGGCGAGGCCGACGCGGCCTACCTGTGGTCCCTGGGCCTCGGCGAGCCGCACCCCGTGTCCGCGCTGCACGGCCGCGGCACCGGCGACATGCTGGACGCCGTCCTGGAGGCGCTGCCCGAGGCGCCCGAGCAGAGCTTCGCCGCCGTGGTCGGCGGGCCGCGCCGCATCGCGCTCATCGGCCGGCCGAACGTCGGCAAGTCCTCGCTGCTGAACAAGGTGGCGGGCGAGGAGCGCGTCGTCGTCAACGAGATGGCGGGCACCACCCGGGACCCGGTCGACGAGCTGATCGAACTCGGCGGCGTCACCTGGAAGTTCGTCGACACGGCGGGCATCCGTAAGCGCGTCCACCTCCAGCAGGGCGCCGACTACTACGCCTCGCTGCGCACCGCGGCCGCCGTGGAGAAGGCCGAGGTGGCCGTCATCCTGATCGACGGCTCCGAGTCCATCTCGGTCCAGGACCAGCGGATCGTCACCATGGCCGTCGATGCGGGCCGCGCGATCGTCATCGCCTACAACAAGTGGGACACCCTCGACGAGGAGCGCCGCTACTACCTGGAGCGCGAGATCGAGACCGAGTTCGGCCAGGTGGCGTGGGCGCCCCGGGTGAACGTCTCGGCGCGCACCGGGCGGCACATGGAGAAGCTGGTCCCGGCGATCGAGACCGCCCTGGCCGGCTGGGAGACCCGCGTCCCGACGGGCCGTCTCAACGCCTTCCTCGGCGAGCTGGTAGCCGCCCATCCGCACCCGATCCGGGGCGGCAAGCAGCCGCGCATCCTCTTCGGCACCCAGGCCGGCACCAAGCCGCCGCGGTTCGTGCTCTTCGCCTCCGGCTTCATCGAGGCGGGCTACCGGCGCTTCATCGAGCGTCGGCTGCGCGAGGAGTTCGGCTTCGAGGGGACGCCGATCCATATCTCGGTGCGGGTGCGCGAGAAGCGCGGCGCCAACAGGAAGAAGTAGCGGTGACATGACTGGAGGGCGGCACCCGTCACGGGTGCCGCCCTCCAGCCGTGTTCGGACGCCATCGCCCCTGGTCGGACCTGGTCAGAAGGTCCTTCTCGGGGCTGGCGGGAGTGCCGCCGGAACGTGGTGCATCGCGGTGGGCGTGGGCTGCTGGCCGATCTGCCCGACCCGCTGCCACTGGGACTGCTGCCCGATCCCGTGCCGCGCGCTCTGCGCCCCCGCGCTGTAGGCGCTGTACGAGCTGCTGAACGACCCCGGGCGGGGCGGCGCGTACGAGCCCGTGCTGTGCGGGATGTTCCCGAAGGCGGTGAACCCCAGCTCGTCCTCGCCGCTGCGGTCACCCGGCAGCGAGCGGAACGTCTTGACGTACTCGGAGTAGAGAGCGTCGTAGATCGGCGTGGCCGATGGGCCGCCCTGGGAGTCCTGAGCCGGTCGCGCGGACGGGATCGACTGGTAGGACGGGCGGCGGGGAACGTCGTAGGTGTGCACGTATGTCCAAACGACGCGTGACGTGAAGAGATGCGGTTGTGCGGCGCACCCGAAGGGGCGCGGGGCTGCGGTTCAGACGACCTTTCAGCCGCCGTGCATCGCAGTCCCCGCCCCGGGGCGGACTCAGGTACCGGCGAGCGGAAGAGCCGCTCCCACCAACTGCCCGTTCGCCGCGGCCTTGTCGAGCGCGTCCCGCAGCAGGTCCTCCCTGGGCTGGCGCCCGATCGAGCCGACCGGCGCCGCGAACATCAGTACCTGCTGGTGCTTGTTGGCGGCGGCCCGCCACCCCTCCGTCACCTGCAGCGGCTGGTGCGCCTGCCACCAGGCGACCGGCTGCCCGCCGGTCGCCGAGGGCTGGAGGACGGCGTGCAGCTGCCCCATCGCCAGCAGCACGGACCAGCCGTGCTGCACCGGCGGCACCTCGGTCAGCTCGCTCAGCGGCATGAAGCCCTGCTCGATGAGGAGGGGCAGGAAGTCGTCGCCGGCGCCGGTCGTGCCGGGCCGCACGATGGGCGCGGTCGGCTCGACGACCAGCGCGGGGTGCAACTCCCCGGCGATCAGGACGAGTCCGCTGGTCACGCCGAGCACGGCCTGCTCGGGCACGACCTTGTCGGGGTCCAGGTCGACGGTGTCGCCGCTGATGGAGCGGACCGCGCCCTGGAGCTGCTCCTCGGTGACCTGGACGACCTGCGAGGGCAGGCAGGTCGCGTGGGCGAAGGCGAGGACGGCGGTCTCGTCCCCGATGAACAGCACGGTGCTGGTGCGCTCGTTCTCGGAGTCGCCCGGGGTGCGGCAGGACGTGCAGTCGTAACTGCCCGGGGCGTTGTCTCCGGCGAGCAGCCGGTCGGCTTCTTCGTCGCCGATCTCGGCGCGTACCTCGTCGCTGACGTCGAGCATGCGCGGCACGGGTGGCTCCCTCGGATGCGGTGCGTGGGCGAGTCCGGGTGGCTCCGGCTCGTGGTCCGGGTCGATCCCCGGCTCATGAAGATGACAACGGGCGATCTGTGGCGGGAGTCACGCTGCACGGCGAACGGAATCGAACCATCCTGCAGGCGTCGTCACGCTGCGTGCGGAATATGCCACTCCATGTCAAGTAACGGAGAGGTCACGGAACTTGGCCCGGTGAACTGACTCACAGTTTGTTCGAGCGCCTCGTCGACAAATCATGAAATGAGCGAATGAAGTAGGTGGCCGGAATTGGCCGCTACCTTCGGTAACCGCTAACTGGCCTGGGACAACAGGGAGTTGGTTGATAACAGGTCGTCAGGATCCCTAGATTGCTCCGCCGTGTGCAACGAGCACCGCTCGGGTACGTCCGCCGGCCGCGCAGAGCCAGACAACGCGCAGCACGACCGTCGGCGGACGGGGCGGAGCGCGACGACCGCGTCCCTGCGCGGCCGATGCGCTCCGGCCAGGGGGAGCCCGGGTCCGTAGAGAGGGATCTACATGTCCGAATGTGCCGATAACCACACCCGCAAGTCGTCGCTCAAGACGGCGGTCCTCGCCGGGGCGGTTCTGCTCGCCCCCCTCGGACTGCTGTCCGCGACCGGCAACGCCGCGGCGGCCGACAGCGGGGTGTGGGACCGCATCGCCCAGTGCGAGAGCGGCGGCAACTGGCACATCAACACCGGCAACGGGTACTACGGCGGGCTGCAGTTCTCCGCCTCCACCTGGGCCGCGTACGGCGGAACCGCCTACGCGTCCACCGCCGACAAGGCCGGCAAGGCACAGCAGATCTCCGTTGCCGCCAAGGTGCAGAAGGCACAGGGGTGGGGCGCATGGCCGACCTGTTCGGCGCGCGCCGGAGCGTCCGGCAGCGCTCCGTCGAACGGTTCGTCCTCCGGTACGTCGAGCTCCGCCGAGTCGAGCTCCTCCAGGTCCGGTTCCTCGAAGTCGTCCGGTTCCTCGAACTCGTCGAACTCCTCGAAGTCCTACTCCGACTCCTCGAAGTCGAGTTCCTCGACGGCCGCGGAGCGCTCCACGAGCCAGACCTCGCGCGGTACGTCCCGCGGCGACTACACCGTCCGCCAGGGCGACACCCTCAGCACCATCGCGTCCCGGCACGGGCTCACCTGGCAGCGGGTCTACGCCGCCAACAAGGCCGTCGTCGGCGGCGATCCCGACCTGATCGTGCCCGGACAGCGCCTCGTGCTCTGACCCGTTCCCCCTCCGGGACCCAGTGGCCCCATCCGGTTCGACGACCGGGTGGGGCCACTACGGCTGTACGGTCCCCGCTGCACTGCGTGCCGCCCACTCGGCCGCCTCGCCGCTGAACACGACAGCTCCGCGCCGCAGTTCGTGGACGAAGACCCGTCGGCCGCGCAGCGCGGGCGGCAGCCGCTGCTCGGCGAGGACCACGCACGCGTCGAGCGAGGCCAGCAGGTCGTAGGTGCGGGCCGCGACCGACGGGGCCATGCCCCGGGTCGGCTCGTCGACGAGGACCACGCGTGCGCGTGCCGGTGACGGCAGGGCGCGGCAGAGGGCGAGCATGCGCTGCTCGCCTCCGGAGAGGGCGCCGGCGCGGCGGGCCAGCAGCGGCTCCAGCTCGGGGTAGGGAAGGCGGTCCGGGAGGTCCGCCGCGACGAGCTCCAGGTTCTCCCGCACGGTCAGTGAGCCGAACACCGCCCGCCGTTCGGGAACCAGGCACAGTCCGCGCCGGGCCCGCTCGAACGCGGGCAGGCGGGTCACGTCCGTCCCGTCCCAGAGCACGGCGCCCGCGGAGAGGGGGACGACCCCGGCCAGCGCCCGCAGCGTCGTCGTACGGCCGGAGCCGTTGCGGCCCAGCAGGACGGTGAGGCCGGGGGCGGGCGCGGTGAGGGTGACGCCGTGCAGGGCTTCGAGGGGGCCGTAGCGCACGCGCGCGTGCCGCAGGGAGATCGTCATGCGGGAGCCTCCCGCGCGGGCAGGGCGTCCAGGACGCGGTCGGGCGGCCCCGAGGCGACGATCCGGCCGGCCGCCATCACGTGTACGACGTCGGCGAGGCCGGCGACCAGGTCGAGGTCGTGCTCGACGACGAGCAGGGCGGCGCCCTCGGCGGCCAGCGCGCCCAGCACCCGGGCGAGCGCGGTCACCTCGGCGGTGTCGAGACCGGCGGCGGGCTCGTCGAGCAGCAGCACGCGCGGGCTGCCCGCGAACGCCCGGGCCAGCTCGACCCGGCGCAGCGTGCCGGTGGGCAGCCCGGCGGCGGGCAGCGCCCGGACCGGCCCGTCGAGCCCGAACAGCGCCAACGCCCGCTCCACGGCCGCCGGATCGACGACCCGCCCCTGCTCGGCGCCGACCCGGACGTTCTCGGCCACCGTCAGCGACGGGAAGACCGCCGACTGCTGGAAGGTCCGGGCGATCCCGAGCCGGGTGCGGGCGTGCGCGGGGAGCCGGGTGATGTCCCGCCCCTCGAACAGCACCCGCCCGCGCGCGGGACGCAGGGTGCCGGCAAGACAGTGGAACAGCGTGCTCTTCCCGGCCCCGTTGGGCCCGACGACGGCGGCGATCCGCCCGGCCGCTACATCGAGCCCGACCTCGTCCAGCGCGGTGAAACCGCCGTAGCGGGCGCGGAGACGACGGGCCGTGAGGAGGGGCTCGGGGGTCGGCGGCAAGGGCGGTGCGCGGTAGGGGGTGGGCGGGGTGACCGCCGAGCGCGGCGCCGTGGGGGAGACGCCCACCGGGCGCGAGGCGGCGTCCGCGGGCGCTCCGCCGGGCCCGCTGCCGGGGCTGCCGCCCTGGTCGCCCCGGTCGCCTTGGCCGTCCCGGCCGCCCGGCGCGGCGGCGGGGCGGCGGACGGTGTCTGTCGGGGCTGGGGCGATCACGTCCGCACTGTCCGGTGGGCGGGCCGCACGTGGACTGCCGGGTGCGGTGGCGGGGCGACGGGCGGTGTCTGTCGGGGCCGGGGCGACCATGTCCGCACTGTCTGGTGGGCGGGCCGCACGTGGACTGCCGGGTGCGGTGGCGGGGCGACGGGCGGTGTCTGTCGGGGCCGGGGCGACCATGTCCGCACTGTCCGGTGGGCGGGCCGCACGTGGACTGCCGGGTGCGGCGGCCGGTTCGGCGCCGTCCCATGCGCCCGCTGCACCCGCACCGCCAGGACGGACCGCCGTACCTCTGCCGGCCGCTCCCGCCTCGACGGCGCCTCCCGCCCACGCCAACCTCGCCCGCACCCGCATCCCCAGCGGTGTCAGCACCGCGCCCTGCCGCGCCTGCACGCCCCTCGGCACGCCGATCCGCTCGCCCACCGCCCGCAGCACGCTGTACGGCCCGTCCGGGAACCGGCCCACCAGGGCTGCCAGGAGCCCCACCAGCGCCGCCGCCACTCCGCCTCGGGCACCCGCGTCCAGGCCCACCAGCAGGGCCGCCGCGGCCAGGGCGCTCAGGGGGCTGTCGGCGCCCAGGACGAGCACGGCCGCGAACCACAGCAGGCCGCGTACGGGGTCGTACGCGGCCGCGTCGAAGGCCCGCAGGCCGACAGCGAGCAGGGCGCCGCCGAGTGCGGCCAGGGCGGCGCCCGCGACGAAGGCGAGGAGCTTCAGGGACGGGACCCGCACGCCCGCCGCGGAGGCGCCCTGCTCGTGGTCGCGCATCGCCGCCAGAGCGCGTCCGGTACGGCCCCGGCGCAGTGCGCGGGTCGCCAGCAGGGCGGCCGTCAGCAGGGCCAGCTCCAGGACGTAGTACGCGCGGTCCCCGTCGAAGCCGGCCGGGCGGCCGAGGGCGAGCCCGGCCGTGGCGTACGGCTGGGCGAAGACGAAGCGGCTCACCCCGACGCCCACCGCGAACGTCGCCAGGGCCAGGGCGAGGCCGTGGCGGCGGATCGCGGGCCGGCCGGTCAGCAGGCCCAGAGGAGCCACCAGGAGGACCGCCACGGCCAGTGCCGGCAGTTCGGGGAGGCGGGGCAGCGCCGGGAAGCGCCCGGCCGCGAGCAGCGCCGTGAACAGGGCGCCCAGGCCCGCGTACGCCGCCTGCCCGAGGGAGATCTGGCCGCCGCAGCCGGTGACCACCACCAGGGACAGCAGGATCACGCCCAGGGCCGGCACCTGGACGGCCGTGTGCAGGTCGGAGCCCGCCAGGCCGAGCGGCAGCAGGAACAGCACCCCGGCCACGATCCAGGCGCCCGGCGGCGCCGTGACGCGGGCGGCTTCCGCGCGCGGGAGCGCGTCGCGGGCGCCGACGCCGGGCAGGACCAGCGCGGCGATCAGAAGGGCGACCACGAACAGGTTCGCGTCGACCGCCTGCAGCAGCGGCGCGCCCCACCCCGTCGGGTGCAGCCGGGTCAGCTGGCTCTGCGCGATCCCGATGCCGAGGGCGACCGCCACCGCGACCGGCAGGTGGCGCATCCGCGCCGCCACCGCGACGGCGACGACCTCCATCACCAGCAGCGGCAGCCCGTACGGGTCCAGCCGCACGTACGGCGCCAGCAGCACGCCCGTCAGACCGGCCGTGAACGCCCCGAACGCCCAGCCCGCCGAGGCCACCCGGTCCGCGTCGATCCCGCCGAGCACGGCCAGCTCCCGGTCGTCGACCACGGCCCGCAGCTCCCGCCCGAAGCGGGTCCGGCGGATCACCGCACCGACGCCGGCCGCCAGGACCAGCACCACGGCCAGCTGCCCCCACGGATCCGCCGACACCAGCTGCGGAGCGTCGTCCCGCGCCCCCTGCCCCCACACCAGCGCCGCCCCGCCCACCAGCAGCACGAACACCCCGAGGGACGCGACGAGCGTCTGGGCCGGGTCGCCGCCGAGGACCGCGAGCGGACGGAAGACGAACCGTTCCAGCAGCACCCCGACGGCCGGCGCGAACACCAGCAGCGTGGCCGCCGCTGCCGGCCACAGGGGCCAGCCCCACCCCACCACGCACTGGCGCAGCACATACGCGCTCACCATCGCGATCGCGCCGTGCGCGAAGTTGAGCACCCCGGTCGCCCGGTAGGTGACGATCAGGCCGATCCCGGTCAGCGCCGCGGCGCTGCCGACCGAGAGACCGGCGAGCGTGAGGTCGTAGGTGAGGGAGGACATCAGGCGTCCGCCGCGTCCGGCTCGCAGATGGGGCACGGGGCGAGGTCGCCGCTCGCCAGCAGCTTGCCGTCCACCGGCACCGCCGACGTCTTGCCGGCGACCAGCGGGCAGTCCGCGCGGTGCCACAGCGTGCCGCCGGGCACCATCCGCGACTCGCCGCTGACCGCGACGGGCGCAGCCGTCGCCGACTCCTGCGCCGGCGCGGGCTCGGCGGCCACCAGAAGCTCGTACAGTTCCTCCACGCGCGCGGTGGCGGCGTACGCGCGACCGTGCGTCAGCAGGACCGCCCCGGCGACGATCAGCGCGGCGCCGGGGATCGTGCAGGAGGCGAGGTAAGGGAGCTGCCGTTCGGCGAAACGCTCACCCGAGACGCCGTACCAGCCGACCGCGCACAGCACCGCCCCCGCGGCCAGCGCGGCCCAGCCCGCCCACAGGACGGGGTGCACGGTCCGCAGTCGTCCTGTCCGCATCTACGGCTCCCACATGTCATACGTCTGTCCATGTCGGCTGTCCATGTCGGCCAATGGCTTGCACTATGCCTTCTGCAAGCTGACCCTGAAAGGACCGGGCGCGCACGCCCGGACCGACACCCGGTGGTGAGCCAGATGGTTCTCGGGAGCGACCTCAGTCGGGGGAACGCACGGCGTGGCGCGGCACTGACGACCGCCCTCATACTCCTCCTCGGTCCGGTTCTGGTGGCCTGCGGCGACGACGGGGGCGGCTCCAGCAGCTCCGGCACGCCCCCGGCGACGAGCGCACCGGCCACCCCGTCCGCCACCACACCCGCCACCGCGCCCGCGGACCCGGCGACGGCCGAGCGGCAGATCCGGCAGAACTGGGAGAAGTTCTTCGACCCGGCCACCCCCACCCGCGACAAGCAGGCCGTCCTGGAGAACGGCGAGCAGATGGGCCCGGTGCTGCAGGCGTTCAGCGGCGACCAGCGCGGCGGACAGGTGGCGGCGAAGGTCGAGAAGGTCGAGTTCACCTCACCGACCGAGGCGACCGTGACATACACCCTGACCCTCGACGGCGCGGCCGCCCTGCCGCACGCCTCCGGCAAGGCCGTCCTGCAGAACGGCACCTGGAAGGTGTCCGTCACCGCGCTCTGCGCGCTGGTCCGGCTGAGCGGCGATGGCTCGTCGTCGGTTCCGGGCTGCTGAGACCGTCGGCGCCGCGCTGCTGCTCCTGCTGAGCGCGGCCTGCGGCAGCCGGCTGCCGGAGAGCGACTTCGAGCACGGCCGGACGACACCCCCGACGCCCGCGCCGGCGGTCATCCGCGTCGGCGTCATCACCAGCGCCACCAGCCCGGTCGGCGGCAGCGCCTTCACCGGCCCCCGCGACGGCGCCGTGGCGTACTTCGACCGCCTCAACGCGCGCGGGGGCGTCGACGGCCGCCGCGTGGAGGTGCGGCTCTGCGACGACGGCGGCAGCGGCGTCGGCGACAACACCTGCGTGCACCGGCTGCTCGACGAGGACAAGGTCGTCGCCCTGGTCGCCACCACCGCCCTGGACTACGCGGGCGCGTCCCGGGTGTCCCACGCGCGCGTGCCCGACATCGGCGGCCAGCCCATCGGCGCCGCCTACGACACCTGGCCGCACCTGTACGGCGTCTACGGCAGCCTCGCACCCCGCGACGGCGTCCCGGGCTGGGACGGGAAGCTGTACGGCGGCACCGAGGTCTACCGCTACTTCAAGCGCGAGCACGGCGCCCGCACGGCGGCCGTCGTCTCCTACAACCAGTCCGCGTCCGCCGCCTACGCGAGACTGCTTGAGCGCGGTCTGAAGGCCGAGGGCTACCGGGTCGTCGGCGAGCAGGTCGACTTCGCGCTGCCCAATTTCCGCGCCGCCGCGGCCGACCTGAAGGACCAGGGCGCCGACCTCGTCTTCGACGCCCTGGACACGCACGGCAACGCCCAGCTGTGCGAGGCGATGGACGAGGTCGGCGCGAAGGTCACCGCCAAGGTGACGAACGTGCAGAACTGGACCTCCACCGTCCCCGAGGACTACAAGGACTCCCCGAACTGCCGCAACGCCCTGTGGGTCACCGGAGCCAGCCGGAACTACGAGGACACCTCGCAGCAGGCCGTACGGGAGTTCCGGGACGCCACCAGGGGGCTGAAGACGCATTCCCAGTGGCAACTGGAGGGGTGGGCCGCCGCGATGTGGTTCACCCGGGCGGCGAAGTCGTGCGGCGGGAACGTCACGCGCGCGTGCGTCGACGCCTTCATGAACCGCAGCCAGGGGTACGACGCCGACGGGCTGCTGCTCCCCGTGCGGTTCGAGCGGCTCGCCGAACCGCCGAGGACGCGGCGGACGTGTCTGTCGGTCGCCCGCTGGCAGGACGGCAGGGGATGGGTCGCCCAGGGGGAGATGACGACCACCTGCTTCGACGTACCGCAACTGGCCTACACGCCGCCCTGAGACACTGGCCCACATGCCCTGAGACGGGGTCCCGCGGCGCGCGCCGACCCGCCCGGGGGCGTAGGGAGGCCGTGTGGGGAAGCCGTGCATTTCCTATGAGCAGTCAGCTCCGCGATCCCGCGCGGAATCGAAATGCGGCGGGGTTGGTGGACGGTTCTCCGCGCGTTTTCCACCGGGTTATTCGCGGGGCCGGCACGACACGCGGGAATTGCGTTCGAATACATGCGGAAGGCGTACTGAACCGCCCGTACGTGTGACGGACCGCCGCACGGGAACTCATGTCCCGGCGGTCGAAACACGTGTCGTGATCCTGTGACAGAAGTGTGACCGGAGTGATCCACGGCACCGGTCCGGGGTTCCCGGAGCGCGGCTCGCGGCCTAGCGTGGCGGTATGGCACCGAATCCCACTCCGCCAGCGGAGCCCCAGGACAATCCGGACGGCTATGTCGGCCTCGAGGCCGCACGGGCCGAGCGGCTCGCGCGGGAACGGGGGTGGTCGACGGTGCGTTCGCTGGCGCCCGGCACGATCGTCACCATGGAGTACCGCTTCGGGCGGCTGAACTTCGAGGTGAGCGACGGTCGCGTGGTCCGCGCCTGGAAGGGCTGAGACGTCTGGAAGGCTGAGACGTCGGCAAGGGCTGAGACGTCCTGAAGGGCTGAGAGAGGTACGGCGAAGGCCCCGGTTCCTGGCTTCGGGAACCGGGGCCTTCGTACGCGGGACCGGTGTGTGCGTACCGGGGTCCCGCCGTCGTGGGGCGGCGTTCGCGGAGGTCAGCCGCCCGTCAGGGGGCGGGCGGCCGCCGCCGAGGCCGTCGTGCCGCGCGGAAGGCGGTCGGCGTGCGGCGGACGGCGGCTGCCGACCGGCGTGACCGGGGTGCGCTCCGAGCGGGTCGTGTGCGGGCCGGGGGCCAGGTAGACCGGCGCGCGCGGCGAACGCGCCGGAGCGACCGGCTCGTGCGCCGCGGGCGGCTCGCCCTGGACCGTGGCGCGCGGCTTGAGCGGCACGGACACGGCGACGGGGGCGGGGGCCGCCGGAACCGGAAGGGGAGTCGGGAGCGTGCCCGCGCGGCGCGCACGCCGGCGGTCGCGCAGGGCGAAGATCGAGACCTCGGCGCGGGCGATCAGCGGCTCGCACCAGGGCAGCGCCAGCAGGACCAGCAGACCCGCGGCCCAGCCCAGCACCACGTCGCTCAGCCAGTGCGTACCGAGGTAGACGGTGGTGAGGCCGACGCCGAGCGAGACCACCGCGGACGTGGCGGACAGCCAGCGGCGGGCCCTCGGCGTGGAGGCCAGATACGCCAGGATTCCCCAGGTCACCACCGCGTTGGCGGTGTGGCCGCTGGGGAATATATCGCCGCCCAGGCCCATCTCGTTCGAGCCGATGGTGGTCGCGTAGTGCGGTCCGAGCCGCCCCATGCCGAGCTTCGCGGCGCCGACGGTGATGTTCAGCAGCAGCAGCGAGGCGCCCAGCGTGAGCATCGGGCGCAGGGTGTGCTGACGCCAGGATCTCCAGCCGAGCCAGGCGGCGACCATCACGGCGGTCGGGCCGCGCTGGCCCAGGACCACGTAGTAATCGAGGAACGCGTGGATCTCCGGCCACTGCTGGTACGGCCGGAAGAACATGACCTGCCAGTCGAGGCGGACCAGCCACGAGGTGATCACCACGAGCCACACGATCGCCAGATAGAACGCCAGGGTCGCGACGAGCAGGGCGACCCGGTGCCGGCTCATCTTCGGCACATCGATGTGGGCCGGTCGTTCCGGCTCACGGTCGAGCCTCGCGAACACCCGGTCCAGACGGGTGAGGTTTTGTTCGGTACGCACCTAAACGACGTTACAGCGAGTGAGCTCGAGACCCGGCCGATTCCGTCGGTTTGTGATGACGATGTGATGTGGGATTGCTCTCAAAGGGGTGTTAATTCCTCTGGAATCACTAATCGACGGTTCACCGTTCCCTGTAATTCCTTTGATCATTCGACAGCATGGTTTTAGGGAACTCGTGAAAAGGTTCACCGAAAAGCAGGAGTCCTCTTACTTCTCTTACGGAGGGCCCGAGCCGTTCAGCCACCACGCGCCGTACACGGCCGAAGCCACCGCGGCGCACGCCACCACCAGCGCCGACCTGGGCGTCCGCAGCCGGGCGAGGGCCACGGCGAGCGGGAACAGCAGCGGGAAGGCGGGCAGCAGCAGGCGCGGCTTGGAGCCGAAGTAGCTCGACGCGCACAGGGCGAGCGCGAGGACCACACCCGTGTACACCACCAGCGGGAGCGGCTGACCCTGCCGTACGCCGACGACGTACAGCCACAGCAGCAGGGCGACGCCGACGATCAGTCCGAGGCCGGCGAGGGCCGACGGGAACGACGTGAACTTGTCGGCGACGAAGCGGGCGAAGGCGTACCCGCCGTCGAAGCCGTTGCGCCAGCCCGCCTGGACGTCGAGGTAGCCGAGGGGGCCCTTGCCGGTGCGGTGGCCGACCCACAGGACGTATCCGGCGGCGCCGAGGGGGGCGAGAACCATGCCGAGGGCGCGGCGGGCGGCATGCGCGCCGGGCTCGGGCGCTGCGCTGCGGGTTCGCGCGAACGAGACCGCCGACGAGACCCACACCGCGGCGACCACCGCGAGCCCCACCGGGCGGGTCAGCCCGGACAACGACGCGAGCGCCCCCGCGGTCACCCACCGGCCGGTGAGCACCGCGTACAGCGACCAGGCGGCCAGCGCGGTGAAGAGCGACTCGCTGTACGCCATCGACTGCACGATCCCGACGGGCAGGACGGCCCACACCAGCACCGCGCAGACCCCCGCGCGGCGGCCGTACACGTGATCGGCGACGGCGAAGATCCCGCCGGCCGCGGCGAGCGAGGCGAGCAGGGACACCACGAAACCGGCGTCGGCGTACGACAGCGGGGTCACCGCGTGCAGAAGTCTTTCCAGCCAGGGCAGCAGCGGGAAGAACGCGAGGTTGGAGTGGACGTCGCCGTTCGGCAGGCGGACCTCGTAGCCGTATCCCAGCTCGGCGACCCTCGTGTACCAGAGGGCGTCCCAGCGGGCGGTCAGCAGCGTGTACGCGTTCTTGTCGCGGGCGGCGCTCCACAGGGCGAGGGCCAGCAGGCCCAGGGCGCGTACGGCCGCGTACCCCAGCAGGGCGGGGGCCGCCCGGCGCAGGGCCGCGGAGCCGGGGGGCGTCACGCGCGTCTCAAGATCGGTCACGGGCTCGATTATCGACGGCGTGCTCGGCGCCGCGGACCGCCGGCGACTGTGGGGCGGGGAGTGGCGTACGCCACATGGCTGCCGGTGGACGGTGAGAGGTCCGCCACGTGGCCCTGGCGCGAACTCGCGTACGCTGCGTTCCACTCGTGTTCGTTTGCGCGGGCCGGAGACCACCGCTCCTCTCCGGCCGAGTCGCGGGGAGTCCCCACCCCGTGAGCCCGCCGGACCGAGGGATCACCTGGGAGGTACGTACATGTCCGGGACGACCACGGCCGCCGCTGCGCTGCGCCGGCGGGCGGCCGGGGCCGGTGCCGGTGCCAACCGCTGGGTCGTCCTGGTGGTGCTGTGCGTCAGCCTGCTCCTGGTCGCCGTCGACGCGACCGTGCTGCACGTGGCGGTGCCCGCCGTCACCGAGGACCTGCGGCCCGGCGGCATCGAGCTGCTCTGGATCGTCGACACGTATCCGCTGGTCTGCGCCTCGCTGCTGATCCTCTTCGGCACGCTCGGCGACAGGGTCGGCCGCAGACGGATCCTGCTGCTCGGGTACGCCCTGTTCGGCGTCGCCTCCGCGCTGGCGGCGTTCGCCGGGAGTGCGCAGGTGCTGATCCTGGCGCGGGCGCTGCTGGGCGTGGGCGGCGCGATGATCATGCCGGCGACGCTGTCGATCCTGCGGCAGGTGTTTCCCGACCGGCGTGAGCGCGCGCTCGCGATAGGCATCTGGAGCGCGGTGGCCGCGGTGGGTGCGGCGGTGGGTCCGCTGCTCGGCGGCTTCCTGCTCGAACACTTCTGGTGGGGTTCGGTCTTCCTGGTCAACATCCCGTTAATGCTGGTCAGCCTGCCGGTGGGGCGGCTGCTGCTGCCCGAGTCGCGGGGCGCGGGGGACGGCCCGTGGGACGTCGTCGGCGCGCTGACGGCGGCGGCCGGGCTGTTCGCCGTCGTGCTGGGCGTGAAGCGGCTGGGGGCCGGCGAAGTGGGCCCGTTCACCGTGCTGCCGCTGGCGGCGGGCACGGCGCTGCTCGTGTGGTTCGTACGACGTCAGCGGCGTCGCGTCCATCCGCTGGTGGACCTGCGGATGTTCGGGCGGCCGGCGTTCAGCACGTCGGTGGGATGCATCGTGCTGGCGATGCTGGCGCTGGTGGGGCTGGAGCTGATCGCGGCGCAGTACCTGCAGCTGGTGCTGGGGCTGTCCCCGCTGGAGACGGGTCTACGGCTGCTGCCGCTGACCTTCGCCGCGATGGCGGCGGGGCTGGCCGGGGCCCGGCTGCTGCGGCAGTTCGGGCCGCGGCGGATGGTGTGCGGGGGGTTCGTGCTCACGGCGGTCGCGGTGCTGACGCTCACCGCGATGGGCGGGTCGGACAACGCGGGGCTGCTGCTGGCCGGGTTCCTGCTGCTGGGCTTCGGGCTGGAGACGACGTTGTTCGCGGCGTACGAGTCGATGCTGAGCGAGGCTCCGTCGGAGCAGGCGGGCGGGGCGGCGGCGATCGGGGAGACGTCGTACCAGTTGGGGGCGGGGATCGGGATCGCGCTGCTCGGAAGCGTGATGAACGCGGCGTATTCGCCCGGGGTGGCGTCCGTGCCCGGGGTGCCGGATTCCGCGTCGGCGGCGGCGGGGCATTCGCTGGGCGAGGCGTATGAGGTGGCCGGGCGGCTCGGGGGGTCGGCAGGGGGCGCCCTGCGTAGTGCGGCTCGGGATTCCTTCGTGCACGGGCTGCATGTCACGTTGGCGGTGAGTGCGGGGTTGTTGTTGCTGGGGGCGGTGATGGCGTTGCGGTTGCCGCGGGTCATGCAGTGCGAGGCCCCTGCGGTGGAGCTGCCGAAGCCCAGGGAAGTCGCGGAGTCCCGCGTCTCGGTGTAGTTCTCCCACCCACGCACCGCCCGTGACCCTTGGACAAGAGGTGCACGTCGCCCGCGAAACTCGCCCACCATCGGCGGCTCCCGGCCCGTGGACCGGCTCCAGGTCTCATCGGCGGCTCCCGGCCAGTGGACGGCTCCAGGTCTCATCGGCGGGTTCTGGCCTGTCGGCGGGTCCCGGCCTGTCGGCGGGTCCCGGCCTCATTGGCGACCCCTGGCCCGTGGACCGGCTCCCGGCCTCATCGGCGGGTTCTGGCCTGTCGGCGGGTCCCGGTCTCATCGGCGACCCCTGGCCCGTGGACCGGGCCCCGGCCTCATCGGCGGGTCCCGGCCTGTCGGCGCGGGTCCTGATCCGTGGTGGGCCCGGTCCGTTCATGGGGCGGGTTCCGGTCTGTCGGTGGGGTCTTGCTCGTGGGCAGGGCGGGTTCCGGTCTGTCGGTGGGGCCTTGTTCGTGGGCAGGGCGGGTTCCGGTCTGTCGGTGGGGTCTTGCTCGTGGGTGGGGCCTGGGCCGTTCGGCGGGGCTGGTCTGGTGTCGTTGGTGGAGCGGTGCTGTTGGTGGGGGTGGGGTGGACTTGTGGGGGGCTGGGTCGTAACGTCTCGGGGGATGGTGTGACTAGCGGTGCTAGTTTTTCGGAGGCCTTCTCATGTCCGCGTCCTCGACGTTGCCGCCCTTCGACCCCGCCGACCCGCTCGGGCTCGACGATCTGCTGGAGCCGGAGGATCTCGCGGTCCGTGACACCGTGCGGCGCTGGGCCGCGGACCGGGTGTTGCCCCATGTCGCGGAGTGGTACGAGCGCGGGGAGCTGCCGGTCATCCGGGAGCTCGCACGCGAGCTCGGCGGGATCGGGGCGCTCGGGATGTCGCTCAGCGGATACGGATGCGCGGGCGCCAGCGCCGTGCAGTACGGCCTCGCCTGCCTCGAACTCGAAGCCGCCGACTCCGGGATCCGGTCCCTCGTGTCCGTGCAGGGATCCCTCGCCATGTACGCCGTCCACCGTTTCGGCTCCGAGGCGCAGAAGCAGCAGTGGCTGCCCCGCATGGCCGCCGGCGAGGTCATCGGGTGCTTCGGGCTCACCGAACCCGATCACGGGTCCGACCCCGCCGCCATGCGGACGTACGCCAAGCGCGACGGCGGGGACTGGGTGCTCAGCGGGCGCAAGATGTGGATCACCAACGGGTCCGTCGCCGGCGTCGCCGTCGTGTGGGCGCAGACGGAGGAAGGGATCCGCGGGTTCGTCGTGCCCACCGACGCCCCCGGGTTCGCCGCCCCCGAGATCAAGCACAAGTGGTCCCTGCGCGCCAGCGTGACCAGCGAACTCGTCCTCGACGACGTACGGTTGCCCGCCGACGCCGTGCTGCCGGAGGTCACCGGGCTGCGCGGCCCGCTCAGCTGTCTGTCCCACGCGCGCTACGGGATCGTCTGGGGCGCGATGGGAGCGGCGCGGTCGTGTTTCGAGACCGCTGTCGAGTACGCGAAGACCCGGGAGCAGTTCGGGCGGCCCATCGGGGGGTTCCAGCTCACCCAGGCCAAGCTCGCCGACATGGCGGTCGAGCTGCACAAGGGGATTCTGCTCGCCCATCATCTGGGGCGGCGCATGGACGCCGGCCGCCTGCGTCCCGAGCAGGTCAGCTTCGGCAAGCTCAACAACGTGCGGGAGGCGATCGAGATCTGCCGCACCGCCCGTACCGTCCTCGGCGCCAACGGGATCTCGCTCGAATACCCCGTCATGCGGCACGCCACCAACCTCGAGTCGGTGCTCACCTACGAGGGCACCGTCGAGATGCATCAGCTCGTGCTGGGCAAGGCGCTCACCGGACTCGACGCCTTCCGCTGACCCGACCCCCGGGGCCGGGGCAGGGCCGGTGAGCGGCCCTGCCTCAGCTCTGGTTGAAGAAGCCGTCCGTTCGGCGCCCGGCCGGATCGCCGTTCACGATCTCCGTGTTGGACGGGGTCAGCAGGAACACCCGGGTGGAGACCCGCTCGATCGAACCCCGCAGGCCGAAGATCAGCCCGGCCGCGAAGTCGACGACGCGCTTGGCGTCGCCGGGCTCCATGGCCGTGAGGTTCATGATGACCGGCACACCCTCACGGAACAGCTCACCGATCGCCCGCGCGTCCCGGAAACTGTCCGGGGTGACGGTGCCGATCCGGCGGCCCTTCTCCTCGGCCGTGTCCGTGGCCACCTTCACGCGGGGGTCGGTGACCCAGGCGTCCCCGGAGTCGGTCCCCTCGGAATAGTCGTCGTCGTAGTAACGCTCGTCATCGTTGTCGTCGACGAGGCCAAGCCAGGCACTCGCCTTGCGCACCGATCCCATGGACGCCTCCTCTCACAGCGGTCTTTCTGCTTTCCGCATTCCCCATGGTCGTCCATGATGCGGATGTCGCGCCAAGTGGATAGACGCCGCGCGGGGGGTTTGTGACGGTACTGGTGCACAGCGAATCCGTCGAGAGCCCGCGTCTCCCAAGGGTCGTACCGCATACGGCTGCTGACTGTGAGTGAAATATGATTCTTCGTGGCGGATGGGTGACGCACGGTGCGTCCGGGTGAACCAAGTACCCCCGATCCGACATGACAATCGGTCGATAGCATGCCGATACCATGCGGCAGCTCAATGTCCCAAAGACGACGGGGGTTGTCGTGTTCGGAATTGTCAGGCCGTGCAGTCACCGGCTCGGAGAGAGCCTCAAGACCCAGTGGATGGCGCACCTGTGCGGGCTCTGTCTCGCACTGCGCGGCGACCACGGACAGTTCGCGCGCGTGGTCACCAACTACGACGGTCTGCTCATATCGGTTCTGACGGAAGCTCAGGCCGAGCGGGCCACCGGCGGTGGGTGGCGGCGGACGGCGGGACCGTGTCCGCTGCGCGGGATGCGCACCGCGTCCATCGCGCAGGGTGAGGGCGCCCGGCTCGCGGCCGCCGTCTCGCTGGTGCTCGCCTCGGCCAAGGTGCGCGACCACGTCGCCGACGGGGACGGCCTGCTGGCGCGGCGGCCGGTCGCCGTCGCCGCGCGCCGGGTCGCCGCGAGCTGGGGGCGGGCCGGGGAACGCGGCGGGGCCGCCGTCGGCTTCGACACGGCCGTCCTCGTCGACGCGGTGGACCGGCAGGTCGGCATCGAGGCGCTCGCCGGACCGGGCACCTCGCTGCTCGCCGTCACCGAGCCCACCGAGACCGCCACCGCCGCCGCGTTCGCGCACACCGCCGTCCTGGCCGGTCGGCCGGGCAACGCCGCGCCGCTCGCCGAGGCCGGCCGCCTCTTCGGACGGCTGGCGCATCTGCTGGACGCCGTCGAGGACCGGACGGCGGATGCCGCGGCCGGCGCCTGGAACCCGCTGACGGCCACGGACACCCCGCTCGCCGAGGCCCGCCGGCTCGCCGACGACGCCCTGCACGGCATCCGGCTCGCCCTGCGCGACGTGGAGTTCGCCGACGGCAGGCTGGCGCATCTGCTGCTCGCGCACGAGCTGGGACGGTCGGTGGACCGGGCGTTCGGCACCTCCTCGTGCGGGCACGCGCACAGCCCGGAGGGAGCCTTCGGGCCGCCCACCGGGCCATACGCCCCCCAGGGGCCGGCGGATCCGAACGCGCCCGGCAACCCCTACGGCAATCCCCCCGGCAACCCCTACGGCGGTGAGCCGCCGCGCCCCGACAAGCGGGGCTTCTGGGCCGGGTGCGCGGTCGCGCTCGGCCTGTGCTGCACCTGCAAGGTGTGCTGCGCCGACGAGTTCGAGGGGCCGTGGTCGCGGAGGAGGCGCGAGGGGTGGTGCAGCGACGGCTGCGACTGCGACTGCGGCTGCTGCGAGGCGTGCGAATGCTGTGAGTGCTGTGCCTGCGACTGTTCGTGCTGACGTGGCGTCACGTCCCGTGTGGGGGTGCTCATCGTCCGTGGCGGACGCCGTCACGGTGAGCGGTGAGCGTCCCCGGGACGTATCTCCCGCCAAGGACGCGGACGCTCGAAAGGACCAGGGACCATGCCCGGGCGCTCTGACAAGACCGTTCCGCTCGCCGTGAAGATCGTGGTGAGCGGGGGCCTCGGGGTCGGCAAGACCACCTTCATCGGGGCTGTCTCCGAGATCGACCCGCTCGGCACCGAAGCGGCGATGACGCAGGTGTCGGTGGGGGTCGACTCCCTGGAGGGCGTGGAGTCCAAGACGACGACCACCGTCGCGCTCGACTTCGGGCGGATCAGACTCGATCCGACCATCGCGCTGTACCTGTTCGGGACGCCCGGACAGGACCGCTTCTCGTTCCTGTGGGACGACCTGGTGGAGGGCGCGCTGGGAACGGTCGTCCTCGCGGACACCCGGCGCATCGAGGAGTGTTTCCCCGCGCTCGACTACTTCGAGGCCCACGGCGCGCCGTTCGTCCTCGCGGTGAACCGCTTCGACGGGGCCGAACGGTTCGAACTGGAGGAGGTCCGGGAGGCGTTGGGGCTCGGTGCGGACGTTCCCGTGCTGGAGTGCGACGCGCGGGAGCGGGGGTCCGTGCGGGATGTGCTGGGCGCGTTGATGGATCGGGTGATCGGGGCGCGGGCCGCGCCCCGGCGACGGGCTGTCGTGGCGCGAGGATGAGGGGAGGGCGGTGCGTGGGTGAAGGCGGAACTGGCGAGGCGGCAACGCGAAGAGGCGCCCGGAAACCGGGGCGCGCAGTGGGTCAGCTCAACAGGAACAGGACCACACGCGACCGAAGTCGATGTGGGAGCGGGTGACCAGCCACTGCTGCGGATGCATGGGCCAAGTGGAACAGGTCTCCGGTTACCCGTCAACTGAGCTGAGACGTACGGCTCACAGTTCGGACAGCCTTGACAGTGAGGGGAAACGCCCCCGTACTCTCGCTGTACGGCCCTGCTGAGGGGCTCGGCCGTATCTCCTGCCGTGTGGTGAAGGCGCCCACCCGTGTCACGGAGCCTTCGCATGCCTTCCGAGCCCCCTGTCGTACCCCCAGCCCGACCCCCGACGACTCACTCGACTCATCCGACTCGCTCGGTTCACCCGACTCATCCGACGCGGCGGTCTCTCGTGATCGTCGGGGCCGGCCCGCGGGGGACCGGTCTCATCGAGCGGATCGCCGCCAACGCGCCCGAGCTGTATGCCGGGCATGCCGGTTCGGGCCTCGACATCCATCTCGTCGACCCGCATCCGCCGGGCGCCGGGCGGATCTGGCGGGCGGACCAGTCGCCGCTGCTGTGGATGAACTCGCACGCCGAGGACGTCACCATGTTCACCGACGAGACGGTGAAGATGGCCGGGCCCGTGCGGCCCGGACCCACACTGCACGAGTGGGCCGGCCTCGACGGGCGCACCTTCGCCGACCGGCAGATCCAGGGTTCCTATCTGCGCTGGGTCCACGAACAGGCCGTCGCCGCCCTCCCCCCGTCCGTCGCCGTCCATCACCACCCACGGCGCGCCCTGCGGGTGAGCGGCTCCCGCGAGGGACGCCAGCAGGTGTGGCTGGAAGGCCGCCCCGGCCCCCTGCTCGCCGACCTCGTCGTCCTCGCCCTCGGCCATCTCGACGCCGAACTCGACGAGGAACAGCGCGCGTTGGCGGCATACGCGCGCGAGCACGATCTCGTCCATCTCCCGCCCGACTTCACCGCCGACAGCGACCTGTCCGCACTCCGGCCGGGGGAACCCGTCCTCGTGCGCGGCTTCGGGCTCGCCTTCGTCGACCTGATGGTGCTGCTCACCGAGGGACGCGGCGGACGGTACGAAGGGGACGCGTACGTGCCGTCGGGGCGGGAGCCGGTGCTGTACGTCGGGTCACGGCGCGGAGTGCCGTACCACTCGAAGATCGGCTACGACTGGACGGGGGAGCGGCCGCCGCTGCCCCGGTTCCTGGGGCCCGCCGAGATCGACGGGCTGCTCGCGCGGCCCGAGGGCTTCGACTTCCGGCGGGACGTGTGGCCGCTGGTGGAGAAGGAGCTGGGCTTCGCCCACTACCACCGGCTGTTCACCGTGCACGCCGAGCGGACCGCGATGGCCTGGACGGACTTCGAGGAGAAGTACGCGGCCGCGTCCGAGGGGGCCGAGCGGGATGCGCTGGTGACGTCAGCCGTGCCCGATCCGCGGGACCGGCTCGACCTGGCCGCGCTGGACCGGCCGTTGGACGCGGTGACGTACGGGACCTTCGAGGAGTTCCAGGAGGGGCTGCGCGGCTACGTCGAGGGTGACCTCGCCCGCCGTCACGATGCCGCGTACAGCCCCGACCTGGCCGTGTTCCTCGGCCTGCTGTCCGTCTACGGGCAGCTGGTCCGGCTCGGGGACATCGGGCCCCGGTGGCACGGGTTCTTCAGCTACCTCGCCTCCGGGCCGCCCGGACCGCGGCTGCGCCAGCTGCTCGCGCTGTCCCGGGCGGGGGTGCTGAGGTTCGTCGGCGCCGACCTGGCCGTACGCGCCGAGGACGGGGTGTTCCGGGCGTCCGGGGCGACCGTGCCGGGCTTCTCGGTCAAGGCGCGGGCACTGGTGGAGGCCCGGCTGCCCGAGCCGACGCTCCGGCGCGCCCTCGACCCGCTGCTGCGCGCACTGCACGCCGACGGCGCCGACGAGACCGCGGACGGGCTGCTGCGGGTGGACCGTGCCGACGGGCGGGTCCTGGACCGGGCCGGCCGGCCGCACCCACGGCGTTTCGCGCTCGGGCCGCACACCGACGGACGGACGCCGGGCGCCTTCACCCGGCCGCGCACGGGCGGTCCCGCGTTCCGGCAGAACGACGCCACCGCGCGGGCCGTCCTGGTGTTCCTGCGGGACCTGGGCGCAGACGCCGTCGGGTGAACCGGTTCCGTTCGGACGACTCAGGTTCATTTCGAAGCGCCCCAGAGAAGCGCGCGTCCCCAGAGAAGCGTCACAGAAAGGGTTCTCCCCATGACCTCATCGTCGGCCTCATCGCGCGGCCGGGGCCTGCTGCACCTGGCCGCCGCGGTCGACCTGCCCGGGGTGCACGACGCCGGCCCCCAGGTCGAGCTGGCGCGGCTCGCCGAGCGCGGCGGGCTCGACTTCGTGACGCTGGACGACGCCTTCGCCCGGCCCGGCCTGGACGCACCGGCCGTCCTCGCTCAGGTGGCGCCCGCCACGCACCGCGTCGGACTGGTGCCCACGCTCACCGCCACCCATACCGAGCCCTTCGACGTCCACGCGACGATCGCCGCCCTCGACCGGGTCAGCCGGGGCCGGGCGGGCTGGCGGATCGACGTGTCGACGACGCAGGCCCGTGAACTCGTCGAGGTGGCCGCGAAGTCGTGGGACGGCCGGCAGGACGACGCCGGGACACGGGAGGCGCCGACCGGCCGCTTCATCGACCGCGACACGCCGCACCGTGTCGACTTCACCGGCTCGACGTTCCCGGCGCCGGGTCCTTCCATCGTGCCCAGACCTTCGCAACCTTCGCAGGGACACCCCGTGCGGGTCGTCGACGCCACCGAGGGACACGCGCGGTCCACCGCCGCCCGCCACGCCGACGTGGCCCTCGTGTGCGCGACGAGCTCCGCGCAGGCCCGGGCGGTCCGTGATCAACTGCGGTCCGACGCGGCCGGGTTCGGGCGCGACCCCGACTCCCTGCGGGTCCTGGCGAGCCTGCTGATCGACCTCGGCGACGGCGAGCACGCCGCCGAACCCGGCCACGGCGGAGGCGGCCCCCGGCCGAGTGTGCAGGGCCCGCTCTACCGAGGCGGCCCGGTCGACCTCGCCGACCTGATCGGCTCCTGGCACCAGGACGGCGCCGTCGACGGCTTCCACCTCACCCCCGTCGAACCGCGCCGCGACCTGGAGCGCCTGGTCAACGGCACGGTGGGGCTGCTGCAACACCGTGGCCTGTTCCGCACCTTCTATCCCGGCAGCACGCTCCGCGAGCACCTGGGACTGACCCGGCCCGCCCACCAGTACGTGGGAGGAGCGCCATGAGGTCGGGCCGCTGCCCGAGACCGACCCGGCGCCGTTCCTGCCCGGAGGGCTATCCGGACGGTCGACTTCCGGACATCCGGCGTGGCGCGCCCCGGCGCACCCGACGCGGACGGACGCACGAAGGTCGGCGTCGACGTTCTGTACTGCCTCCGTGCGCCTTGCCCTCGTATTGAGCTGTCCCGCCGCGCCGCCGGGGAACACCTGTGACGTGGTGGTCGAGGCAGGAGGGCGCAACCCGGTCTGAGCTGGGGCAAGAGGGGCTGTAAGCGGTGTGCAGGAGGGCTGCGGGAGGACTCGACTCCCGCAGCTCGATGAAGGTCTGACGGCCGAAAGGCGCCCTTGCGCCGACCGTCCGTTCGGCCGAATACTCCCCCTCAGCGCTTGTCAGGGTCACGGCGTGTCCGGAATTCGGACGAACGTCGGTCCTGGCTGCGCCTCACGGGCCCCGACCCCACACGACGGGCCCCCGACTTCCCCTGGGAGGGAACGAAACGTGAGGATCAAGCGCACCACCCCCACCACCCCCACGAGCGGCATCTCGAGACGGATCCGGCTGACCGCCGTAGCCACCGGTCTCGTGGCCGCGGCCGCCATCGCGATCCCCAACGCGAACGCTGCCGACACCGCCACTTTCAGCACCGCGCAGCTCAAGAGCGCGAGCACCTCGGTGCTCAACGCGGACGTCCCGGGCACCGCCTGGGCCGTCGACAGCAAGACCAACCGGCTCGTCGTCACCGTCGACAGCACGGTGTCGCAGGCCGAGATCACGAAGATCAAGGAGCAGGCGGGCAGCAACGCCGGCGCGCTCACGATCAAGCACACGCCGGGCCAGTTCAAGAAGCTGATCACCGGCGGCGACGCCATCTACGGCGGCGGCTACCGCTGCTCGCTCGGCTTCAACGTGCACAGCGGGAGCACCTACTACTTCCTGACCGCCGGCCACTGCGGTGAGGTCGCCTCCACCTGGTACTCCAACTCGGGCCAGAGCTCGACGCTGGGCACGAACGTCAGCTACAGCTTCCCGACCAACGACTTCGCCCTGGTGCGGTACACCAACTCGTCGGTCGCCCACCCGAGCTCGGTCGGCAGCCAGACGATCTCCAGCGCGGCCACCCCGAGCGTCGGCACCACGGTCTACCGCCGCGGTTCCACCACGGGCACCCACAGCGGCCGGGTCACCGCCCTGAACGCCACCGTCAACTACGGCGGCGGCGACGTCGTCTACGGCATGATCCAGACCACGGTCTGCGCCGAGGGCGGCGACAGCGGCGGTCCGCTGTACGGCGGCAGCGTGGCCTACGGTCTGACCTCCGGCGGCAGCGGCAACTGCAGCTCCGGCGGCACGACCTTCTTCCAGCCGGTCACCGAGGCGCTGAGCTACTACGGCGTGAGCGTCGGCTGACGGTCTCGTCCGTCGCGTTCCACTAGCTTCGCGATCGAGGGGCGAGCCCCCGTACGCAACTGGCGTGCGGGGGCTCGCTCTTGTCCAGGGGCGGGGTTACCGTCGGAGTACCGGCAGTGATGCGCGGGAGTGCTCGGACTTCGAACTTCGGACTTCGGACCCTTGGGGGCCGGCATGGTCGAGGAACTGGTGGCGGCGGGAGCCACGCTCGTGGCCGCCGGAGCGGTGTACGCGACGGCGGCGGCGCGGGTCGTCAAGCAGTACGAGCGGGGCGTGGTCTTCCGGCTCGGGAAGCTGCGGCCCGAGGTGCGCGGACCCGGGCTCACCCTGATCGTTCCGGGCGTCGACCGGCTCCGGAAGGTCAACATGCAGATCGTCACGATGCCGGTGCCGGGGCAGGAGGGCATCACCCGGGACAACGTGACGGTCCGGGTCGACGCCGTCGTCTACTTCAAGGTGACCTCGCCGGCCGAGGCGGTCGTACGGGTGGAGGACTACCGCTTCGCGGTCTCCCAGATGGCCCAGACCTCCCTTCGGTCCATCATCGGCAAGAGCGAGCTGGACGATCTGCTCGCCGACCGTGAAAAGCTCAACCAGGGGCTGGAGTTGATGATCGACAGCCCGGCCGTGGAGTGGGGCGTGACCATCGACCGGGTCGAGATCAAGGACGTCTCCCTGCCCGAGACGATGAAGCGGTCCATGGCCCGGCAGGCCGAGGCCGACCGTGAGCGGCGGGCCCGGGTCATCAACGCCGACGCCGAGCTCCAGGCGTCGAAGAAGCTCGCCGAGGCCGCCAAGGAGATGTCCGAGCAGCCCGCCGCCCTCCAACTGCGGCTGCTGCAGACGGTGGTGGCGGTGGCCGCCGAGAAGAACTCCACGCTGGTGCTGCCGTTCCCGGTGGAGTTGCTGCGGTTCCTGGAACGGGCCCAGCAGTCGCTGCCCGCGCCGCCCGCCCCGCCCGCTCCGGAAACGCCCGCCCCGGAAACGCCCGCATCGCAGGCGCCCGCATCGCAGGCGCCCGCATCGGGGCCGCCCGCGCCGGAGATGAAATCCGGTCAGGACTAGACCTCACCGGACCGTACATGGTTACTCACGCGTAGCATTTGCAGTGCGAATCCTCGGTATCCGTCCCGCGTTCCTCCCGCGTCCCTCCTGCGACTCTTCTGCGGCTCTCCTGTGGTGCGTGGGGTGGTGCGCGGGGTGGTGAAGGCGTGAAGGGCGCGCGGTGCTCACCCTGTGCGCGTCCTGAAGGCGACCTTGTGTGCTCCCTGTGCCGTTCGGAAGAGTGGGCGCCCGTCAACCAGCCTTCCGGCCCGCCGCGGTCCCCACAACCGTCCGGGCCGACCCCCACAGGAGGACGCGAGTTGCAGCACCGACGTATACCCAGGCGGCGGGCGGTCATGACGGGAGCGGGTGTCGCCGCGCTCGTCGCGGCGGGAGTCACCTTCCAGACTGCGAACGCCAGCGAACCTGCGAAGACCCCGCAGCCCGCCGTCCTCTCGGCCCTCGCGGCCGGAAAGCTCGCCTCGACGCTCGGCGAGGCCCTCGGCGTCGACGCGGCGGGCACGTACTACGACGCCCAGAGCAAGAGTCTCGTGGTGAACGTCCTCGACGAGAGCGCGGCGAAGACCGTCGAGGCGGCCGGCGCCAAGGCCAGACTCGTCGAGAACTCCCTCGCCGAACTGACCGGAGCCCGTACGACGCTCAAGGCGGACGCGACCGTCCCGGGCACCGCCTGGGTGACCGACCCGACGGCCAACAAGGTCGTCGTCACCGCCGACCGCACCGTCTCCGACACCGCGTGGGCCAAGCTCGCCAAGGTCGTCGACGGACTCGGCAAGACGGCCGAACTCCAGCGCACCAAGGGGGAGTTCAAACCCTTCATCGCCGGCGGCGACGCCATCGCCGGCGGCAGCGGGCGCTGCTCGCTCGGCTTCAACGTGGTCAAGGGCGGCGAGCCGTACTTCCTGACCGCCGGGCACTGCACCGACGCCATCTCCACCTGGTCGGACTCCTCCGGCGCCCAGATCGGCGCCAATGAGGTCTCCAGTTTCCCGGACAACGACTACGGCCTGGTCAGGTACACCGCCGACGTCGACCACCCGAGCGAGGTCGACCTCTACAACGGCTCGGCCCAGCGGATCACCGGCGCCGCCGAGGCCACCGTCGGCATGAAGGTCACCCGCAGCGGCTCGACCACCCACGTCCACTCGGGCACGGTCACCGGACTGGACGCCACGGTGAACTACGGCAACGGCGACATCGTCAACGGTCTCATCCAGACCGACGTCTGCGCCGAGCCCGGCGACAGCGGCGGCTCGCTCTTCTCGGGCAGCAACGCCATCGGCCTGACCTCGGGCGGCAGCGGCGACTGCACCTCCGGCGGGGAGACGTTCTTCCAACCGGTGACGGAGGCCCTGTCGGCCACGGGAACCCGGATCGGCTGACACCCCGCTCACAGAGGTCCCGCCCCCGCACAAGGGGGCGGGACCTCTGCTGTCCGTCTGCTTGCTTACGTCTGCTTGCTTCCGTCTGTCGTCCGCGGTGTTTTCGCAGGTGAGAGGCGTTCGAATGGCAGTCGTACAGATGTTCGAGAATTGGTCTATGGTGGGGGTGAGGGATTTAGGAACTGGTGTTCGAGAGTGGGATCGCGGGAGGTGCGTGTGCCAGGGTTCACGCATCTGCACACCGTCTCCGGGTTCTCCCTGCGCTACGGCGCCTCGCACCCGGACCGGCTGGCCGAGCGTGCCTTTGAGCGGGGCATGGACGCCCTCGCCCTCACCGACCGCGACACCCTCGCCGGCACGGTCCGCTTCGCCAAGGCCTGCGCGAAGGCGGGCGTGCGTCCGCTGTTCGGGGTGGACCTGGCGGCGGCGCCCCCCGAGCGCCCGCAGGACGACGCGTCCGTACGACGGGACAGGCGCCGTACCCCCGTGCGCGGCGGCGTCTTCGTCGACGAGTCGACACCCCGCGTCACCTTCCTCGCCCGTGACGGCGCCCGGGGCTGGGCCGACCTGTGCCGGATCGTGACCGCCGCCCAGCGGGCCGAGGGCGTCCCGGTGCTGCCCTGGGCCGACAACCACGGCGCCGGCCTGACCGTCCTGCTCGGTCCCGCCTCCGACGTCGGCCGCGCGCTCGCCGCGGGCCGTCCGGACCGGGCCGCGAAGCTCCTCGCCCCCTGGCGGGAGGTGTACGGCGACGCCCTGCGCCTGGAGGCCGTCTGGCACGGGCGCACCGGCACCGGGCCCGGCTCCCTGCGCCTTGCCGCCCGTACCGTCGGCTTCGCCGCCGAACAGCGGATCCGGCCCGTCCTCAGCAACGCCGTCCGGTACGCCGACCCCGGTCTGGGCCCGGTCGCGGACGTCCTGGACGCCGCCCGCCGGCTCGTCCCCATCGACCCGACCAAGGAGCTCGACTCGGGCGAGGCCTGGCTCAAGGGCGCGGACGCCATGCTCGGGGCGGCGGAGCGGATCGTGGAGGCCGCGGGCTTCCGGCGGGACGTCGCCCACCGGCTGCTGGAGCAGACCCGGGTGACGGCCGCCGAGTGCCTGGTCGACCCCGAGGACGACCTCGGCATGGGCGCCGTCCACTTCCCCGAGCCGCACCTCGTCGGCGCCGGCCGCCGCACCGCCCAGCGGACGCTGGCCTCGCGGGCGGCGGCGGGGATGGTCCTGCGGGGCTACGCCGACCGGCACACGTACTGGGAGCGGATGCATCGCGAGCTGGACATCATCGCCCACCACGGCTTCGCCTCCTACTTCCTGACGGTAGCTCAAGTCGTCGACGACGTACGGGACATGGGCATCCGGGTCGCCGCGCGCGGCTCCGGCGCCGGGTCCCTCGTCAACCATCTCCTCGGCATCGCCCACGCCGACCCCGTCGCGCACGGGCTGCTGATGGAGCGCTTCCTGTCCAAGGAGCGGGTGGTGCTGCCCGACATCGACATCGACGTGGAGTCCGCGCGCCGCCTGGAGGTCTACCGCGCGATCATCGGCCGCTTCGGCGCCGAGCGGGTCGCGACGGTGGCGATGCCGGAGACGTACCGGGTCCGCCATGCGATCCGGGACGTGGGCGCGGCCCTGTCCATGGACCCCGCCGAGATCGACCGCGTCGCCAAGTCCTTCCCGCACATCCGGGCGCGGGACGCCCGCGCGGCCCTGGAGGAGCTGCCCGAACTCAAGGCGCTCGCGGGGGAGAAGGAGAAGTACGGACGGCTCTGGGAACTGGTCGAGGCCCTCGACGCCCTCCCTCGCGGAGTCGCCATGCACCCGTGCGGGGTGCTCCTCTCCGACGCGTCGCTCCTCTCCCGTACGCCGGTCATGCCGACCAGCGGTGAGGGGTTCCCCATGGCGCAGTTCGACAAGGACGACGTCGAGGACCTCGGGCTGCTCAAGCTGGACGTGCTGGGCGTGCGGATGCAGTCGGCGATGGCGCACGCGGTGGCGGAGGTGGAGCGCACGACGGGGGAGCGGATCGACCTGGACGCGGTCGAGGGCGGCGACCCGGCGACCTACCGGCTCATCCGGTCCACCGAGACGTTGGGCTGCTTCCAGATCGAGTCGCCGGGACAGCGGGACCTGGTGGGGCGGTTGCAGCCGGCCACCTTCCACGACCTGGTCGTCGACATCTCGCTGTTCCGGCCCGGCCCGGTCGCCGCCGACATGGTGCGGCCGTTCATCGAGGCGCGGCACGGGCGGGCGCCGATCCGGTATCCGCACCCGGACCTGGAGGGGCCGCTGCGGGACACCTACGGGGTCGTCGTCTTCCACGAGCAGATCATCGACATCGTCGCGATCATGACCGGCTGCGGGCGCGGCGAGGCGGACCGGGTGCGGCGCGGGCTGTCCGACCCGGAGTCGCAGGGGCGGATCAAGGTGTGGTTCGCACAGCACGCGGCGGCGAACGGATACAGCGCGGAAACGATTCGGCGGACCTGGGAGATCGTCGAGGCCTTCGGCTCCTACGGCTTCTGCAAGGCGCACGCGGTCGCCTTCGCCGTCCCGACGTACCAGTCGGCGTGGCTGAAGGCGCACCACCCGGCCGCCTTCTACGCCGGGCTGCTCACGCACGACCCCGGGATGTACCCGAAGCGGCTGCTGCTGGCGGACGCGCGGCGGCGCGGGGTGCCGATCCTGCCGCTGGACGTGAACCGCTCGGGAGTCGCTCACCGTATCGAACTGGTGTCTGAATCAGGGGTCTGGGGGCTGCGGTTGGCCCTCTCCGACGTGCACGGCATCAGCGAGGCAGAGGCGGCACGGATCGCGGACGGACAGCCGTACGCCTCGCTGCTCGACTTCTGGGAGCGGGCCCGGCCGAGTCGTCCGCTGGCCGGGCGGCTCGCGCAGGTGGGCGCGTTGGACGCGTTCGGCGCCAACCGACGTGATCTGCAACTGCACGTGACCGAGCTGCACCGGGGGGCCCGGGGCGCGGGCGGCGGTCAACTCCCCCTGGCCGGTGGACGCAAGACGGCTTCCGCCGGGCTGCCCGACCTGTCCTCCGCCGAACGGCTCAGCGCCGAGCTGGGCGTGCTGTCCATGGACGCCTCGCGCAACCTGATGGACGACCACCGCGCCTTCCTCGACGAACTGGGCGTGGTCCCGGCGCGGCGGCTGCGGGAGGCCCGGCACGGGGAGACCGTGCTGGTCGCGGGCGCCAAGGCGGCCACCCAGACCCCGCCGATCCGGTCCGGCAAGCGGGTCATCTTCAGCACCTTGGACGACGGCACGGGCCTGGTCGACCTCGCCTTCTTCGACGACTCCCACGACGCCTGCGCCCATACCGTCTTCCACTCCTGGCTGCTGCTGGTGCGCGGGGTGGTGCAGCGGCGCGGTCCGCGCAGTCTCAGCGTGGTGGGCGCCGCCGCCTGGAACCTCGCCGAACTGGTCGAACTGCGCGCCGAGGGCGGGCTGGACGAGGTGGCGGCACGGCTGGCCAAACCGGCGCAGACGTCCACGCCGGCACCGGCGTCGGATTCGGCACCGGAGCCGGCGCCGGCAGCGGCCGGTGACCCCACGGGAGGCAGGCGGATCCAGCTGCCCACCGGATACGAACTCCACCCGTGGGCCGATCTGCGGCCCGCGGGACAGGAGGCCTCACAAGGGCCTTCAACCGTACGGAAGTTGTGGCACCAGAGTCCGGGGAGTGCGGGATGACCATCCTCTGCGTACGTTTCCAGCTGCCTCCGCTGCGCGAGGTGGCCTTTCCTGAACTGCTCGGGCTCCTCGAGGAGTTCACACCGGTCGTCGAGGCGTTGCCGCCGGACGGGGCGCTGGCCGATCTACGGGGCGCCGAACGGTACTTCGGGCGCAGCGCGGTGGAGCTGGCGTCGGTGATCCGGGTGCGGGCGCTCGCGCGGTACGGGGTCGACTGCGTGATCGGCGCCGGCCCCGGCCCGTTGGCGGCCCGTATGGCGCTGCGGGCCGCCCGGCCCGGGGCGACCTGCGCGGTCCCCGAGGGCGAGGTGCTGGAGTTCCTCGCCGAGAAGCCCGTCACCGCGCTGCCCGGCGTCGGCACGGCGACCGCCCGCACCCTGTGCGAGTACGGCCTCGACACCCTCGGCCGGGTCGCCGCCGCGCCCCTGTCCACGCTTCAGCGCCTGGTCGGCGCGAAGACGGGCCGGGACCTGCATGAGAAGGCGAACGGCATCGACCGCGGCCGGGTCGTCCCGAACGCCGTCTCCCAGTCCCTCGCCACCGAACGGCCCTTCCCTCTGGACGAGTTGGACCCCGACCGGCACCGCCGCGCGCTTCTCTCGGCCGCCGAGGAACTCGGCGCCCGGCTGCGCGCCCTGGAGAAGGTCTGCCGCACCCTCACCCTCACCGTGCGCTACGCCGACCTCCCCCGCTCCGCCACGACCCGCAGCCGCACCCTCAAAGAGCCGACCGCGCACTCCGCGGCCCTGACGAGGACGGCATACGGTCTGTATGAGGCGCTCGGTCTGCAGCGCGCCCGGGTCCGTGCGATCGCCCTGCGCGCGGAGGCCCTCGGCCCCGCCGAGCAGGCCTCCTACCAGCTCACCTTCGACCCCGTCGACGAGAAGGTCCGCCGGGTCGAGGAGGTGGCCGACCGGGTGCGGGCGAAGTTCGGCCCGGGTGCGGTGAAGCCGGGAACGCTGGCGGCGTGACGATCGGTCACCCTGAACGCCGCTTACTACCACTGGAAGTTTTTACTGACGCGTAACTTCACACTTCAGCTACTCGACCGTAACTTGACGAATGAACAGCATCCTCGTGATCCGGATCACAGGGTAAGGCCATCGCACCTCCCTTGAGCCGCAAGGAGATCACCCGATGCTGCCCTGGAAGCGCGTGCTCAGACCGCTTGCCGCACTGCTGCTGGCCGCCGCGGCCGCCACCGTCCCCGCCACCGCCGCCCACGCCGACTCCGCCGCGACCGCCCCGTCGAGCGGCTGGAACGACTACCGCTGCAAGCCCTCCACCGCCCACCCCCGCCCCGTCGTCCTCGTGCCCGGCACCTTCGGGAACTCCGTCGACAACTGGCTGGCCCTCGCCCCCTACCTGACGGTCCGCGGATACTGCGTCTTCTCCATGGACTACGGCCGGCTCCCGGGCGTTCCGCTCTTCGACGGACTCGGCCCCATCGACGCCTCGGCCGGCCAGCTCTCCGTCTTCGTCGACAAGGTGCTCACCGCGACCGGCGCGGCCAAGGCCGACCTCGTCGGCCACTCGCAGGGCGGCATGATGCCCCGTCACTACCTGAAGTTCCTCGGCGGAGCCGCCAAGGTGAACGCGCTCGTCGGCCTCGCCCCCAGCAACCACGGCACCACCCTCAGCGGACTCACCAACCTGCTGCCCTACTTCCCGGGCGCCGAGGACCTGCTCTCCGCCGCCACTCCCGGCCTCGCCGACCAGATCGTCGGGTCGGACTTCCTCACCAGGCTCAACGCGGGCGGCGACACCGTCACCGGCGTCCACTACACGGTCATCGCCACCCAGCACGACGAGGTGGTCACGCCGTGGCGCACCCAGTACCTCAGCGGCTCCGACGTGCACAACGTCCTGCTCCAGAACCTGTGCCCGCTGGACCTCTCCGAGCATCTGGCGATCGGGCTGTTCGACCGGATCGCCTTCCACGAGGTGGCCAACGCGCTCGACCCGGCCCACGCCGCCCCCACCACCTGCGCGTCCGCCCTGAGCTGACCCGCGGACCGTCCCGCCGGGGCCTGTCCGACCTGAGCCGCCGGTCAGGCCCCGGAGTCCGCAAGGCCAAGAAACCGTGAAAACGCCTGCTGGGGGCGGTCGGCGGCGATCTTTAGGGTCCCCTTAAGGACGTGCTGAGCCTCAGCTCAGGTAGGTAGCGTGCACGGCATGACGAGTGAGGAGATCCGGCCCGCGACCGCGGCCGACGTGCCGGCGGTGAAAGCCGTCACGGACGCCGCGTACACGCACTGCATCGAGCGCATCGGGCGCGTGCCGCAGCCCATGGAGGCGGACCACGCGGCGAACGTGGCCGCGGGGAAGGTGTACGTCACCGGCGATCCGGTCGGCGGCGCGGTGGTCGGCCTGGTGGTGGTCGAGGCGTTCGCGGACCACCTGTTCCTCGACAGCATCGCCGTCTGCCCCGACGCCCCAGTGAGGGTGTAGGGGTGGACGCTGCGGCGTTCAGGATCTGCACGAACGCGATGATTTGACATCCTCCCTCGCCTGACAGCGAGAGATTCCAGCCCTTGCGAGCTGAGGTTCACGGGCGCTCGACTGCTTGCGCAATGCCACCCCTCCGGCGTGTCCCGCCGCGACGCGGACAGCCTGCAGCGTGCGGCGTCTCTCACCCGTCCGGCCACCAGGTGCGTGCGATGTCCTTGCGCACCTCGGGGCGCCCGGCGGGCCGTTCCTCGGCCTCGTCGCGGAGCCGGCGGGAGTCCGTCTTCTTCAGGGGCTTCTGCACGGTGGTACGGCGCATGGCTGCCTCCTTCAGGGCCACCGGGTTCCGCGTTCTCACGGAGGTAGACCCTTTCGGGGAGAGTTCCTCATCGCCCCCGATCTGTCAGTGGCGGCTGTCACGATTCGAGTGTCAGTGGTGGGTGTCACTCTTGGGCACATGATGAAAAAGAGTGACGAAGCGACTTCGGCCGGCGTCGACTGGGACGCGGCGGCGCCCGCCTTCGACGAGGAGCCGGACCACGGCCTGCGCGACCCCGAGGTGCGCGCCGCCTGGGCCCGGCGGCTGCGCACCTGGCTGCCCGACCGCGGCGGTGACGTTCTCGACCTCGGCTGCGGCACCGGCAGCCTGTCGCTCCTCGCCGCCGAACAGGGACACCGGGTGACGGGGGTCGACCTGTCCCCGCCCATGATCGACCTGGCCCGCGCCAAACTCGCCGGGCGTGACGCGGTGTTCCTCCTCGGTGACGCGGCGGCGCCCCCGGTCGGCGAGCAGCGCTTCGACGCCGTGCTCGTACGGCATGTGCTGTGGACCCTGCCCGACCCCGCCCGGGCCCTGCGGCACTGGCGCGACCTGCTGCGGCCGGGAGGTCGGCTCGTGCTGGTCGAGGGCGTCTGGGGGACCGTCGCCCCGGTCGGCATACCGGCGGACCGGCTCACCGCCCTGCTGGCCCCGCTGACCGAGCACGCGCGCGTGGAACGGCTGTCGCAGGACGCGGGACTGTGGGGCCGGGCCGTGGACGACGAGCGGTATGCGGTGGTGGCGACGGTGTGAAGCAGCCGCCCGCCGCAACCGCCCGACGCAGCTGGACCCGCAGGCCCTCACGCCAGCAGGCCCTCACGCCAGCAGGGCCTCACGCCAGCAGGGCCTCACGCCAGCAGGGCCTCGAAGTCGCCGTCGTGCGCCAGTGTCTCCAGCTCGTTCAGAGCGGCCACGGCGGCCGCCGCTGCCGCCGGGTCGGTCCGCGCCAGCCCGCTCTCCTCGAACTCGTCCTCGTCCAGCCGCCGGACGTCCGTCCCGTCGGCGGAGCGCCACAGGTCCAGGTCGAGGTCCTCGACGGTCAGTTCGGCGCCGGAGAGCGTGGCCGGGCGGGTGATGTCGCAGTACCAGCCCTTCAGGGCGCCCGCCCGGTCGCGGACCTCCTTCACCGCGTACCAGCGGTCCCGCCAGTAGTACTCGGTGAAGACGTCACCCGCCTCGAACCGTACGAACCCGAAGTCGCGTACGCCGTCACCGGCCCAGGGGGCGCGCACGGCGATCCTGGCGCCGTCGTCCGACAGCAGCTCGGCCGCGTAACGGATCTTCGTCCGGCCGCCCTTGACCAGGACGACGTCCACCGCACGCACCGGGGCAGCCGGCTCAGCCGAGTTCGCGGACATACCGCACCTCCGTCGCGCAGATCTCGTACCCGAACCACTTGTTGATCGCGAGCATAGGCCCGTTGTCCGCGTCGTTGCCCGTGCAGGCCTTGCGGCACCCCGCGGCGCGGGCGCGGTGCAGCGAGTCGTTCTTGACGAGTTTCGCCAGGCCACGGCCGCGGTGGGTGCGGGCGGTGCCGGTCATGCCCGTGCTGTAGCGATCGCCCTCGGTGTGGGCCACGCTGAAGGCGACCGGACGGCCGTCGGCCACGGCGACCGAGGTCAGGTCCAGGTTCAGGTGGGGATGCTTCCAGTACTCGTCGACCCAGGCCTCGTAGTCCGTGAACTCGGTGTCGATGTCGCTCGGTTCGTCCGACGCCGTGTCCGCGTCCAGGGCGAACAGCGGGCGCGGGTCGTCGGCGAAGTCGGCGGCCGTGCGCAGCTCGACGCCGGGCGGGGGTTCTCGGCGCGGCGGCAGCGTGGCGTGGGCCAGGTCCAGGCGGAGGAAGTGAGAGGAGCGGCTCGCCCGGTAGCCGCGGCGCTCGGCGAAGGCACGGTTGCCCGGCTCGTCCAGGACCCAGCTGAACAGCTTCGTCGCCCCGTGCGCCGACAGATGCTCCTCCGCCGTGCGGACCAGCAGCGCGCCCGCGCCGCGTCCGGTGCGCGCCGGGTCCACGTACACGTTGAGCGAGCCCTGCCCGGGTTCGGGGCTCTCATGGGCGAGCCCTGCCTGGGCCGTTCCGATGACCTCGCCGTCCTCCACCGCGACCAGCTTGCTGGCGTGGGCGTCGGGAGGGGACAGGGCGAGGCTGTGCAGCACGGACGCAGGGCTGAAGAACACGTAAGGCAGAGCGAGGTGCCGGACCCGGATGAAGCCCTCGATGTCTGCGGGTGCGTCGGGGCGCAGAGCGCGCACGATGACGGTCATGTGAACGGACGCTACGGGGGAGCGGCGTCCCCGTGCCTCTCAATTTCGCGGTGGGTACGGGACAATCGGCCCGTGACCTTGAAGATCCACATCGATGAGAGCGCCGCGCCGTACGAGCAGGTGCGGGCGCAGATCTCCGGGCAGGCGCGGTCGGGAGCGCTGCCGGTCGGCTACCGCCTGCCGACGGTGCGGGGACTGGCCGAGTCGCTCGGCCTCGCCGCGAACACCGTCGCCAAGGCGTACCGGGCGCTGGAGGCGGACGGGGTGATCGAGACCCGGGGCCGGGGCGGCACGTTCGTCGCCGCGGCGGGGTCGGCGGCGGAGCGTGAGGCGGCGACCGCGGCGCAGGCCTACGCCGAGCGGGTGCGGCGGCTCGGGCTCACCCAGGAGCAGGCGTCGGCGGCCGTACGGGACGCCCTGCGGGCGGCCTACCAGGAGTGACCGGTCAGGAGTGACCGACCAGGAGTGATCGACCGGTCGTGATCGGCCGGGCGTGATCAGCCGCGTGCCGCGAGGGCGCGAGGGGTGCGGGTCACCGTCAGGCCCGCCCGCTCCGCCGTCCTGCCGAACAGCGCCGCGTCCCCGACCGCCGCGCCGCCCGGGTCGTTGTTGAAGTACGCGTACACGTCGTCCCCGTCCCGCCAGGTCGTCGCGATGCGGTCGACCCAGCTCTCCAGGGCGCGCTGCCCGTAGCGCGGCCACGGCTGGGCGCGGCCCTGGTGGAAGCGGACGTAGCCCCAGTCGGCGGTCCGCCACAGCGGGGTGACCGGGCGGGAGAGGACGTCGGCCCAGCACAGGGCAGCGCCCCGGGATCGCAGGACGTCCCGCACCTCGGAGGTCCACCACGAGTCGTGACGTGGCTCCACCGCGACCCGCGTGCCCGAGGGGAAGCAGGACAGACAGGCGTCCAGCAGCTCGGCGTCGGCCCGCAGGGTCGGCGGCAGCTGGAGCAGGACCGGGCCGAGCCGCGCGCCGAGGCCGGCCGCGTGGGTCATCAGCCGGTGCACCGGCTCCTCGGGGTCCTTCAGCCGCTTGATGTGGGTCAGATAGCGGCTCGCCTTCACCGCGACCGTGAAGTCCGCCGGCACCCGCTCGGACCAGGACGCGAACGTCTCCCGCGACGGCAGCCGGTAGAAGGCGTTGTTGATCTCGACGGTGGCGAAATGCTCCGTGTACTCCTCCAGCCACCGCCGCACGGGCACGTCGGCCGGGTACAGGACGCCCCTCCAGTCCTTGTACTGCCAGCCCGACGTGCCGACGTACAGCGTCATACCTCCATCAAAACACCTACAGGTACAGTCCCGCGTCCGACCGCCCCCGGGGCTCCGGCAGCGAGGTCGGGGAGGTGCCCCGGCGCAGTGCGTACAACTCCGCCAGCGTCGCGCCCTCGCGGCCGACGCCCTCCTCCGTGCCCAACCAGTCCACGGCCTCCCCCCGGGTCAGCGGGCCGACCTCGATCCGGGCCAGACAGCGGCCGGGGCGGACGACGGCGGGGTGCAGGCGCTCCAGGTCCTCGTTGGTCGTCACGCCCACCAGGACGTTGCGGCCCTGGCCGAGCAGGCCGTCGGTGAGGTTCAGCAGCCGCGACAGCGCCTGGCCCGCCGTGTGCTTGGCCTCACCGCGGATCAGCTCGTCGCAGTCCTCCAGGAGCAGCAGCCGCCAGCGGCCCTTGCCCGTGCCGTCCTCCTCGCCGATCGCGATGTCCATCAGATAGCCGACGTCGGAGAACAGCCGTTCGGGGTCGAGGACGCAGTCCACCTGGCACCACTCCCGCCAGGACCGGGCCAGGGTGCGCAGCGCCGAGGTCTTGCCGGTGCCGGGCGGGCCGTGCAACAGGAGCAGCCGGCCCGCGATGTCCTCGGGGGTCGTCCCCATCAGACGGTCCAACGCCTCGGCGACGGGGGCCGTGTAGTTGGGGCGCACCTCGTCCCAGGTGCCCGCGGAGATCTGCCGGGTGGTGCGGTGCGGGCCGCGCCGCGGGGAGACGTACCAGAACCCCATGGTCACGTTCTCCGGCTGGGGTTCGGGCTCGTCCGCCGCGCCCTCGGTGGCCTCGTCGAGCACCTTCGCGGCGAGTTCGGCGGTGGTCGCGGTGACCGTGACGTCGGCGCCGCGGTTCCAGCGGGACACCAGCAGCGTCCAGCCGTCCCCCTCGGCCAGGGTGGCGCTGCGGTCCTCGTCGCGGGCGACGCGCAGCACGCGGGCGTGCGGCGGCAGCAGGGTCGCACCGGTGCGTACGCGGTCGATGTTCGCGGCGTGCGAGTACGGCTGCTCGCCCGTCGCGAAGCGGCCGAGGAACAGCGCGTCGACGACATCGGACGGGGAGTCGGAGTCGTCGACGGTGAGCCGGATCGGCAGAGCGTCCTGTGGCTGGGCAGACATGCGGCCATGATCCGGCACGCGGGCCCCGTCTGCACCCGGTTTCCGCAGTGCGCGTGGTGTGCCCGGTGTGTCGGATGTGTCCGGTGCGCCCCGTGTCCCGGGTGCGGCCGACAGGTCCGGGTCGTGCGGGGTGGCCCCGACGGGCTCCGCCGGGGCCACCCCTTCACACCAGTCGCTGGAGTCGCCGGGTGCGCCGGACCACGGCGTACCCCTTGGTCAGCGCCCGGTCCCGGGCGAACGTACGGCCGATCGCCCGGCCGTCGAGCAGCCGTTCGAACTCCGTGGCGTCCGTGGCCCGCCGTACCGTCACCCGCCGCAGGGCGTACGGCCCTTGAGCGCGCCGGGCGAGGGAATTGCCCACCGCGAGCGCCTGGGCGAAGCCGTGGCCGCGCACCGCCGCCCGCACCCGGCGGCTGGAGTAGCCGTACGGGTAGGCGAACGACACGGGCAGGGCGCCCAGTTCGTCGGCGACGATGTCCCGGCAGCGGGTCAGCTCGGCGCGCAGCGTCGCGTCGTCGAGCTGGTCGAGCTGCGGGTGGGTGTGGCTGTGGCCGCCGATCTCGACGCCCGCGTCCGCCAGTCGGCGTATCTGATGCCAGTCCAGCATGGTGTCCAGGCCGCCGCCGGTGTCGTAGGCGCCCCGGATCCAGCCGGTGGAGACGAACAGGGTGGCCGGGAAGCCGTGCTCGGCCAGGGCCGGGAGGGCGTGCCGGTGCACGCCCTCGTAGCCGTCGTCGAAGGTGATCAGCACCGGGCGGTCCGGCAGCGGCCGGCCCGCCCGCCAGCGGGCCGCCAGGTCCGCCGTGGTGAGCGGGGTCAGGCCCCGGTCCGCGATCACCGCGAGCTGCTCGGCGAACGCCTCGGGGGTGACCGAGAGCGTGCGGGTGGCGTCGCCGGGGTCGGCGGCGACCGCGTGGTACATGAGGATCGGCACGCGCTCCGGCGTCATGCGGCCCGCTCCACGTCGTCCAGGGAGATCGGCACCACGGCGAACGTCGTCCCCGCCCTGCGCGCCCGCATGCTGCCGACCACGTACCCGCCGGCCGCGTGCAGCACCCCGGCGACGATCGCGCCCGCCCGCCGGGCCCCGCCGGGGCGGGCCAGCAGCAGGTCGCGCAGCCCGCGGACCACACCGGCCGGCAACACCCGGGTGGTGTACCGGCGTTCGGTCTCCAGCCCCTTGTCGACGCCGACGCTGCGGGCGACCAGCGCCTTGGACAGGCCTTCGGCGTAGGTGCGCGTGCGGAAGTACCCGAAGCGCTCGCGCCCCTCGGGCACCTTGTGGTGGATCACCGCGCGGTCGTCCATCAGCAGGATCGCGTCGGGTCTCGCGCGGCTGAGCCGGATGCACAGATCCGTCTCCTCGCCGCCCATCGGCCGTTTGCTGCCGTCGCGTCCGATGCCGGTGGCGAAGCCGCCCACGAACTGAAACGCGCTGCGCCGGAAGGAGGCGTTCCCGCCGAGGATGTTGCGCACCCGGACCCGGCCGGGCGGCAGGCCCCGGTAGGAGCAGCCCACCACCCAGTCGAACTCCTCGGGGAACCAGTCGGGCCGCCGCCCCGACGACCACACGGGCACCGCCCGGCCGCCCACGGCGAGCACCCGGGGGTCGGAGTAGGGGTCGGCGAACCGGCGCAGCCAGTCCCGTTCGGCGACGGCGTCGTCGTCGAGGAAGGCCACCACCTCGCCGTGCGAGGCGGCGATGCCGGTGTTGCGGCCGGCCGACAGACCGCGCGGGCCCGCGTTGGGCAGCACCTGCACCTCGTCGGTCTCCTTGTACTCGCTTCTCAGCCGGTCCAGGAGCGTCGGGTTGTGGTCGACGACGAGCAGGGTCTCCAGGGCCGGGTGGGTCTGCGCGCGCACCGAGGCGACCGCCGCGAGGATGTCCTCCCAGCGGTCCTCGGTGTACACGCAGACGACGACGGAGACGTCGATCGTGCTCAAGACGCGTCCCCCCGGACCGAGTCGAGCATCGGCGAGCGGCGGACCAGGCGGCGCAGCGCCCGCCGGTTGGACCGCTCCCTGAGGATCACCCGCAGGACGCGCAGCCCGTCGCGGACGGCGCGCAGGTTGCTGACGCCGTGGATGCGCAGGTACTCGTGGCTGGGGATCTCCTGGACCTTCAGTCCGGCCTTGACGACCCGGATGTTGATCAGGGTCTCGATCTCGAAGCCGGTGCAGTCGAGCTCGACCTTGTCCAGGCAGTGCCGCCAGAACGCGTTGTAGCCGTAGCACAGGTCGGTGTAGCGGGCGCCGAACTTGCGGTTGACGATGGCGCACAGGACCCGGTTGCCGAGCCAGCGGATGAAGGTCATGTCGTCGGTGCCGCCGCCGTTGGCGAAGCGGGAGCCCTTGGCGAAGTCCGCGCCCGAGACGAGGGCGGAGACATACGACACGATCTCGTTGCCGTCGGCCGAGCCGTCCGCGTCGACCATCACGATGATGTCGCCGGTGCACGCCTCGAAGCCGGTGATCAGGGCGTCGCCCTTGCCCCGGCCCTGCTGGCCGACGACCTTGACGCCGGGCCACAGTTCACGCGCGACCTGGACGGTGGCGTCGGTGGAGTTGCCGTCGACCAGGACCACTTCGTGGATCCAGTCCGGCAGGGTCTTGAAGACGTACGGAAGGTTCTCGGCCTCGTTCATCGCGGGGATGACCACGCTCACCGGCGGAGCGATGGCCAGGTGAGAGGAGATGGGCCGGTACTTGTCGACGGCCTGTGGGCCTTGAAGATCCTCGCCCGAGGTCGCCGGCTGCAGAACGGAACTCATGAGTTGGTCCCTCTCGTCCGGTGGGCCGCCCGCCCCTGGGCGGCCCGGAATCCATGTCCGGTTCGAAAGGGGGGTTTGGTGTCTCACCCACGAACGGCACGGCCACGGCCGTACAGCACGACATGGCGGCACGCTCTGCGCGCACGCCGGGTGAGCTGGCAAAGCTGACCGGCCACCGGCGAAAGACGGCGGCCGATTGCGCGGCACGGCCCGGTCGCCCTTGCGGACACCGAGCTCGGCACCCCCCTACCGCGCTCTCGCCCCGGATGCCGCCGCGGTCCCTGAGCCCTCCCCTGGAGCCGATGCCGACGGTCCGATGCGAGTGAGAAGTATGACGGTATTGATGATTAAGCCCGGATGGCAAGCCCTTGGCGGCTCCCTTACCTTTTTGTTCGTTTGACCGTTACAGAATGATGCGTCCCGACCAGAACGGATGTGCGGCTTTGAGAGAAAAGGGAGTTGAGGGGCTGTCAGTAAGTCTGATGTGGACACGCAATAAGGCGAGCGAAAAGAGGCCGTGAACGATCCCGTCAGGGCACAGAAAGTCTTGGCATGGACACTTCCCGTCAACACGCGTAGTTGCTACGACAGTTGTGGCAGAGATCCTGCTAAAGGGAGGTTCCATGAGACGTTCCCGACTTGTCGTATTCGTCAGCTCGCTCCTCCTCGCCGTCGGCGCCGCCCTCACCGGGGCGGCCTCGGCGCACGCGTCCCAACCAGCCGCGACCGGCGGCTATGCGGCGCTCGGCGACTCCTACTCCTCCGGCGTCGGCGCGGGCAGCTACATCAGCTCCAGCGGCGACTGCAAGCGCAGCACCAAGGCGTACCCGTACCTCTGGAACGCCGCCCACGCCCCCGCCTCGTTCACCTTCGCGGCCTGTTCAGGCGCTCGTACGGGTGATGTTCTGGCGAACCAGCTCGGCGGCCTGAACTCCTCCACCGGCCTGGTCTCCCTCACCGTCGGCGGCAACGACGCGGGCTTCGCCGACGTCATGACGACCTGTGTCACCGGCTCCGACAGCACCTGCCTCAACCGCATCAACACCGCCAAGGCCTACGTCGACTCGACGCTCCCCGGCAAACTCGACACCGTCTACTCGACGATCAGCGCCAAGGCGCCCAACGCGCACGTGGTCGTCATCGGCTACCCCCGCTTCTACGACCTCGGCACGCTCTGCCTGGGCCTGTCCGACACCAAGCGCTCCGCCATCAACGCCGCGGCGGACTACCTCGACGCCGCGACCGCGAAGCGCGCCGCAGCCCACGGCTTCGCCTTCGGCGACGTCCGCACCCCGTTCACCGGTCACGAGATCTGCTCCGGCAGCTCCTGGCTGCACAGCCTCAACCTGCTCAACATCGGCGAGTCCTACCACCCGACCGCATCCGGTCAGTCGGGTGGCTACCTGCCGGTCCTGAACAGCGCGGCCTGAGCGCTCACTCGGACGGCGAGGGCGAGGAGGAGGCCCCGGTCGACGGGGTCTCCTCCTCGCAGGTGACCGAGAACGGCACCGAGTCGGACGTCGCCTTCACCGGCTCCCGCACCTCGACGCCGATCGCGTTCTCGTACGTCCCGCTCTGCGCGTACGTCGACACGATCACCTTGTCCTGCTTGGACTTGCCCCCGCCCGACGGGAACTCGAGCGTCTTCCAGGTCTGCCCGGAGAGCTCGCCGTCCTTCGTCACCCAGCGGTAGGACACCGTCGCGGGCAGCTGCCCCACGGTGATCGTCGCCGTGAAGGCGGGCGCGTCGGCCTCCGCCGGCGGACACGAGCCGGAGTACTCGGTGTGCGCGCCGCTGACGGTGACCGCGACGGTCTGCGCCGGCGCCTCGGAGGAGGCGCTCTCGCTCGGACTCGGGCTCGGCGACTCGCTGGTCTCCTTGCTCGACTCCGGCCGCGTCGCAGGCGAACTCGCGACCTCCGTAGCGCTGTTGGTGACGCCGCCGGTGCCGCCGCCGCTGCCGTCGTCACGGTTCAGCAGCCCGTACGTCAGCCCGGCGACCGCCAGCGCCAGCACCGCCACCCCGACGACCAGGACCACACCCGCGCGCCGGTTGCGCTCCGGCTGGTTCGAGCCGGTCGTCGCCGGGGCCGCCGTCCAGGGCTGGGGCGGCGTCGGCGGCCCCTGACGGAGCGGCTCGGCGGGGGTCGCGACCGTCGGCGGATACGGCGTGTACGGCGCCTGCGCCGTCGCACCGGCCGCGTCCGCGAACGGGTCGCCGCCCGCCGCGACGATCCGCAGGTCGTGCTCGGCCCTGTCGGCCGGCAGCCGCTGGGCCGGATCCTTGCGCAGCAGCCCCTCGATCACCGGCGCCAGCGGCCCCGCCCGGTACGGCGGCGGCAGCTCCTCGTCGACGATCGCACGCAGGGTGCTCAGCGGGGTGTCGTGCCGGAACGGGGAGTTGCCCTCGACCGCCGCGTACAGCAGCACGCCCAGCGACCACAGGTCCGACTCGGGCCCCGGCGTACGCCCCAGCGCGCGCTCCGGCGCGAGGAACTCGGGGGAGCCGATGACCTCGCCGGTCATGGTCAGCGCGGAGGTGCCCTCGACGGTCGCGATGCCGAAGTCGGTGAGCACCACCCGGCCGTCGTTCGACAGCAGCACGTTCGCCGGCTTCACGTCCCGGTGCAGCACCCCGGCCTCGTGCGCGGCCCGCAGCGCGGACAGCACCTCGGCCCCGATGTGCGCGGCCCGCGCCGGTTCCAGCGGTCCCTCCGCGTCCAGCAGTTCGTCGAGGGAGATCCCGCGCACGATCTCCATGACGATCCAGGGCCGGCCGTCCTGCGTGGCCACGTCGTACACCGTCACGACGTTCCGGTTCGCGACCCGGGCCGCGGCCCAGGCCTCGCGCTCCAGCCGGGCGTACATCCGCTCGACGTCCGAGGCCGACAGCCCGTGCGGGGCGCGCACCTCCTTGACGGCGACCTCGCGGTGCAGCACCTCGTCATGGGCCCGCCACACCGTTCCCATGCCGCCCTCGCCGAGCGGGGTCAGCAGACGGTAGCGGCCCGCGATCAGACGTTCACTGCCCGGTTCTTCGGACACCGCGCCCCCCATTCCGCTCTTCGTATCCGGGCGAAAACCTCCGCAACTCCCCAAACGTAGCTCAGCCGAGTACGGATGCGGCCCCCTTGAGCACCAGTCCGGCGCCGAGGGCGACGACGAGGAACGCGGACCACAGGGGCATGTTGCGGCGGACGAGCGTCACGGCCGGGTGGGTCGTCCAGCGCGGCTGCCGGTCCAGCAGGCGGGTCGCCCCCGCACCCAGCCTGACGACGGCGAACCCGGCGGCGGTGAGGGTCAGCGCGAGCCCGACGCCGTACGCGACGACGAGCAGCAGCCCGAACCAGGCCTGACCGAGCGCCGCCGCGCCGACCAGCACGACCACGGCGGACGGGCTGGGGACCATGCCGCCGGCGAACCCGAGCAGGATGGTGCCGCGAAGGGTGGGGGCGACGGCGTGGGTGTGGGTGTGGCCGCCGTGGGTGTGCGTGTGGGTGTGGTCGTGCTCGTGGTGCTCGTGGTGCTCGTGGTGATCGTGGCTGTGGTCATGGTCGTGACCATGGTCTTGGGCGGGCTCAGGGGCGTGATGGGCATGCGTGTGCGGGGTGGGGCCGCCCACGAGGGCCAGTTGACGGGCGGGGGGCTTGGCAGGCGCGTGGTCGTGGCCGTGATCATGTCCGTGGTCAGGGCCGTGATCGTGGCCGTGTCCGTCCCCGTGGTCGTGGCCGTGCTCATGCCCGTGGTCGTGGCCGTGTCCGTGGCCGTGCCCGGGTCCGCGGTTGCGCCAGGCCCGGCGGGCCAGGCTCGCGCCCGCGAAGAGCACCAGCGCGCCGCTCGCCAGGCCCAGCCAGGCGATCACCGACGGCGCCGCGGCCGAACCGGCGGTGACGAGGAGGCCGAGGGCGACGACGCCCAGGGTGTGGGTGATGGTGACGGAGGCGGCGAGCGGCAGGACGTCCTTCATCCGGGCCTTGCCGCCCCGGGCGGCCGCCGTCGCCGCCATGATGGTCTTGCCGTGCCCGGGCGCGACGGCGTGCATCGCGCCGAGGCCGACGGCGATCACCAGGGCCAGCGCGGCGAAACCGACGGTGAAGTGCTGCCGGGCGACCAGGTCGTCCAGGGCCTGCGTCCAGCGGTCGGCGCCGCGCGGCAGCACGGACGCGGCCGGCGCGTCCCGCTTGTCCTCGACGAGGGCCGCGCCACCGGGCCGCACCGTCACGGACGCGGTCGAGGTGTCGGCCGGGGAGGAGAGCAACTCCTTGGGATAGCTGGTGAGTTCGCCCGAGACCGACTTCTTCGGCACGTCGGAGTCGGTGAGCGTCATACGGTCGCCGCGGGCGGTGATCTCGCGCCAGCCGGGGCCGCTGGTGGCGCCCTCGCTGTGGAAGCCGAGGGCGACGGTGTCCTCGTCGGGCAGCGGGGCCGTCAGCCGGCACTCGACGCGCAGGGTGTCGAGTCCCGCCTGACCGGGCCGTACGACCGCCTTGGCGCCGCCCGCGGCGAGGGTGACGGCACGGCCGTCGACGGTGAGCCTGCTGCCGCTCGCGGCCGTCGCGCACCGCTGCCGGGCCCACTCGGTCATCCCGAGCCGCTTGATGTCCGGCTTCGCCTGGGTCGCCGGGATCTCGGCGAGGTCCTCGACGTGGTCGACGCGCAGGTGTCCCGGGGCGGCGACGAGACCGTCGTAGCGGTTGACGGTGAAGTTGCCGAGGGGGTGCGCGCTCGCGCCGGCGGAAGGAACCAGCGCGAGCGCGCAGCCGGCCGTGAACACGGCCGCGCAGGAGGCGAACAGACGACGACGCGACCTCACTTGCTCGCCTCCAGCGTCTTGAGTGCCGTACGGGCCTCGCGGGCGCCCAGCGGGGAGAAGCCGGGGTTCAGCTTCAGGGCGGCGGAGAGGTGGGTACGGGCGTCGGCGGGGTGGGAGGTGGCCTTCTCGATCACACCGCGGTGGTAGAGGAAGGCCGCGTTGCGGTAACCGGTGGCCGTGGCCTGCCGGGCGTAGGGGAGCGCCTCGGCGTCCTTGCCGTTGACGTGCAGCGCCCAGGCGAGGGCGTCCGCCGTGTGCACGGTGTGCCGGCGGGACCAGTCGTCGCGGGCCGCGCGCAGGGCCGTCGCCCGGTCGCCGTGGTCGGCGGCGGCGAGCGCGGTGTCGAGGTCGGCGTTGACGCCGTTGGCGCGGGCGATCGCGGTCCACGCGTCGACGAGGGCGTACTGGTCCTGGGCCTTCGCGGTGTCGCCCTGGGCGCCCCGGGACTCGTACAGCTCACCGAGCTCCACCAGCGGGCCGGGGAGCGGATACCGGGTGACGATGAGCTCCAACCCCTTGATGGCCTCGGCCCGTTGACCGCTCGCCGCCTGGGCGCGGGCGCGGCCCTCCAGCGCCGGGAGGTAGTTCTCGTCGGCGGCGAGGGCGCGGGCGTAGTGGGTGAGCGCGGTGGGGTAGTCGCCCTGGTTCCAGGCGAGTTGGCCGAGCTGGGAGGCGACGTAGGCGATGTCGCCGGGGGAGGTCGAGGCGGCGAGCGCCCGGTCCAGGACCCGGCGGGCGGTGGTGACGTCGCCGCGCAGCTCGTGGACGTAGGCGTAGCGGGTGAACACCGGTACGCCGGGCCGCCGTTCGTCGGCCGTCTGCACGGCCTGCTCGGCGTCGTCGTAGCGGCCGAGTTCGACGAGGGCGTCGATGCGGGAGCACAGGGCGCGTTCGCTGTACGGGTTCTGCTTCAACGCCTGGTCGGCGAAGTTCAACGCGTTGGCGAAGTCGTGCCGGGCGGCGGCGAGGGCGGCCCGGCCGGCGAGGGCCTGGTCGTTGTCGGGGCGCAGGGCGAGGGACCGCTTCAGGGCCTGCTCGGCCTGCGGGTAGCGGGAGGGGTCGCCCTTGGTGCGGGCCTGCTCGACGTAGGCGAGTCCGAGGGTGGCCCAGCTGCCGAAGTCCTTGGGCTGGGCGCGGAGATGGGCCTGGAGCGCGGTGATGCCCGAGTCGAGGTCGCCACTGGCGAGGAGCCCCGGGGAGACCGCGGCGGCGGTCGCGACGGGCACGTCCTTCCCGTCCCGCGCGGCCCCCAGCGCGATCGCGCCTGCGGTGAGCGCGACGGCCAACATCGCGGCACAGGCCCCGAGTTGAACGCCCCGCCAGCGCCGCCCCGCGGCGCCGACACGACGCACGGCGGCGACCCGATCGTCGCCGCGCGCGGCAGTGCCGCTCTCGGTCACGCTGTTCGCGTCGGCGAGGGGCGTAAGGGGGCTGACGGCCTCCGCGGCGTCGGTGACCTCAGCCTCCGCCGAGTCGCCCTCGGCCGAGTCGCCCTCCGCGGTGGTGGCCTCGGCGGTGGTGGCCTCGGTGGCGGCGCCTTCGGAGGCGGTGGTCGTGGGCGCGGTCCCCGGCGCGGTCTCCGGCTCCGCCGGATCGTGCGCAGTGGTCGCGTCCCCGGTTTCCGGCTCGTGCACGGCGTCCTGGGGCACCGGACCGGCGTTCGGTGTCGGTCGGTCTGAAGCCGCTGCCGGTCGGCCGGAGGCCGCCCGCTCCGGTTCGCCGTCGTTCGTCCGCGGGGACATGCCCTCTCCTAGGTCGCCTGGGGTGGATCAGCCTGCTCGCGTGGGGGTGGCGCGGCCCGCGTCGTGGGGGATGAGTACGCGGGCCGCGCCAGTCGGTGGGGTGGGCCGGGGAGCGCAGGATTCTCCCCGGCCCGTCTCGCAGCAGGGCCTAGTAGGCGCGCCGCCGCCCGCGCCACCACATCAGCCCACCGCCGATGAGGAGGATGCCCGCCGCGCCGGCGCCCGCGGAGGACGCGATCAGCGCGGTGTTGTCGTCGGAGCCCGTGAGGGCGTCGCCGAGCTGGCTCTTGACGTCGGCGCCGCCCTTGGCGGTCGCGCCGCGCGAACCCTCGGTCGGCAGGGCGATGTAGGGGAAGTACTTCTCGAAGTCCTTGTCGTTCTTGTCGACCGCGTCGCCCAGGTCGTTCTTGGAACCGACCAGCTCGCCCTCGACGACCTGCAGCGAGGCGTCGATCACGTCGTCGGTGAGGCGGCGGCCGTTCGGGAAGCCCGCGTTGTCACCGTCGAGCACGCCGAGCCGCTTGGGGCTGGCGGCGGGCTTGATGGAGGTGTTGAGGCGCAGTTCCTCCGAAGGCGTCACGTAGGCCGGCTGGTTGAGGCCCTTGACGCCCTTCAGGAACACGTCGACGAGGTCGTTGCGCGGCTCCTTCGGGGCCTTGATCTTGTAGATCGCCTCGATGAGCTTCGGCAGCTCGGGGTTGGTGACGTTCTTCAGGAACTGGCCGTCGTCCTTGGGCTTGGACGCGTTGAACTTGTCCTTGTCCTTGATCGGGTTGACGACCTCGTTGACCAGCGGGTTGCCCAGCCGCGAGACCTGCGTGTAGTAGCCCTCGGCGTTCTCGCGCTGGGTGGTCGACCAGATGCCGACGATCGGCTGGTGCTTCGACTCGGCGATCAGGTCGTTCGGCACCTGAAGGGCGATCGTGTTGACGTTGTAGCCCTTGAGGGTGTCGTTGCCGACCTCGGAGAGGTCACCGCCGTACAGCAGGTCGAAGACCCGCAGGTCGGCGAAGAACGGGTCGTCGGCCTGGCCGGCGAACGTCTTCGAGCCGTTGGACAGCTTGTAGATCGCCTCGTCGCGCAGCTTCGAGTACTTCGGCATCGAGGCCTTGCCCACGTTGGACGGCGCCACCGGCACGTCGTCCGCGAGCTTGGTCTCGTGCTCGACCTTCCCCTTCTTGAGCTTGATCAGCTCCAGGTCGTAGGTCTGCGTGACGTTCAGGTCGGGGTCTTCGAGACTGTCGACGACACCGGTGTTGTAGAGGAACGACTTCCGGTTCTTGACGTTCGTCTTGAAGGTGTAGCGGAAGATCAGGTCTTCCTTGGCGTCACCGTCGTTGTCGATGCGGACGTCGTACTGGGCGTCCTCGGCGAACTGGTAGAAGTTCGGGCCGCCCCCGGGCTCCTCGAAGGGGATGACGTTCGCGATGATCGTCGTCGTGTCCGGGTGGTCCGGGCTGACGAACGCGTAGAGGTCCGTGTTGTCGTACTGCGGGGTCCCCGAGATGAGAGGGGCCTCACGGTGGCTGGAGGCGTAGGCCGCCCCCGGAGCCAGCGTGGCGGCGCCGGCGGCTGCGAGCCCCCCGGCGGCCAACGCACCGCATATGAGGGTCGCGACGCTCCTGCGTCCGTTGCCGCTCCGCGAGATAGCTGTCATGCCGTCCGTCCTCTGTGCCAACTTGCCTGACGGACAGAGATACGGAGCGGAGGGCGGGTTCGGATTGGTCGGATCCAAAAAACTTTTTATTTCCTGCTCACCCGCGTTTCCGGCCAGCTGATCCGTACCAGTCAGACGGAGGTGTGTTCGTTGCGAATGCCTGGTGTGACGGGGCGGCCCGGGTGCGGCGGCCGCAGAGAGGGGGACCGCATGGAGGCGGACGAGCTTCTGGTGCTCGTGGCGCGAGGCGACCAGCATGCGTTCGAACAGCTCTACGCGCTGGTGTCCGGGCCGGTGTTCGGGCTCGTGCGCCGGGTCGTCAGGGATCCCGCGCAGTCGGAGGAGGTCGCCCAGGAGGTGCTCCTGGAGGCCTGGCGCTCCGCCGGCCGCTTCGACCCGAACCGCGGCAGCGCCCTCTCCTGGATCCTCACCCTCGCCCACCGCCGTGCCGTCGACCGGGTGCGCAGCGCCCGCGCGGCCGTCGACCGCGAGCAGCGCGAGGCCCGGCGCTACCACGACCCCGCCTTCGACCAGGTGGCGGAGGAGGTCGAGGCGGGCCTGGAACGCCAGTTGGTCCGCCGCTGCCTGGGCCGGCTGACGGCGCTTCAGCGGCAGTCCGTGACGCTCGCCTACTACGACGGCTACACGTACCGTGAAGTGGCCGACCAGCTCTCGTTGCCGCTCGGCACGGTGAAGACACGGATGCGTGACGGGCTCACGCGGCTGCGCGAGTGCCTGGGAGGCGCCGCATGAGTGTGTTCGGCCTGTTCCGCCGCGAGGACCTGCACTCGCTGGCCGCTCCCTACGCGCTCGACGCCCTCGAAGCCGATGAGCGCCGCCGGTTCGAGAAGCACCTGAAGGGCTGCGACCGTTGCTCCGCAGAGGTGCGGGCGCTGGCCGAGGACGCCGTCCGGCTCGCCTGGTCCCAGGCCGCGCCGCCGCCGGCCGCGATGCGCAACCGGGTGCTGGCCGCCGTCCAGAGAACGCCGCAGGAGACCTCGCGTGCGCCGGTGCGGGAGCACTCGCCCCAACTGCCTCCGCACGTCTGGGGCACACAGCCGCCGCCGAAACGCTCCCGTGCGCCTCGTGCGCGCCGCCCCCTCTTCGTGCCGCTCGCCACGGCCACCGCCGCCGCGGCCCTCGTCGTGGCCTCGCTCTTCGCCGTCCAGGCCGGGCGCACCCAGGACCGGCTGGACGCCGAGCGCGCCCAGTCACGTGAGATCGCCCACGTTCTCGCAGCTCCGGACGCGCGGGCGAGCACCGGCAAGGACACCCAGGGCCGCAGTATCGGAGTGATCGCCTCCGCTTCGGAGGCGCAGGCGATCGTCACCTTGAGCGGATACGGGGGCTTGCCCACCGGACGGGTGCATCAGCTGTGGCTCATGCGCCCGGGCGCGCAACCACGCTCCCTCGGGCTCTTCGACGGCGACACGCCCTTGGTCGCCACCGGTCTCGACAAGGCGGCGACGTCACTCGCTGTCACCGTCGAGCCCGACGGTGGATCACCACAGCCCACCACACAGCCGGTTGTCCAACTCACCCTGAAATCGGTTGGATTCGGAGAGTGATCGGAGAGGAGTCGTCAACCCCCTTACGGGGAAGGTGAATCCTGTGAGCTCGATACACGTGTGCCGCGACGGGGCGATAGGGTTACCCTGCCCGGGCCGGGTGGACTCGTACGGGTGGGGAGTGACATGGAACAGATAACGATGCGCAGCAGGGCGAGGGTCCCTGCGATCACCTGCGGGAGCAGCGCGACCAGTTCGCGCCTGGACCGCCATCTCTCGGTGCTGGCGGGCCCCGCCATCCCACAGCGGGAGACGGCTGAGGCGACCTCGCTCATGCGGGAGCTGACCGCACGTGAGCCCATGCGCGATCTCGGCTCCAAGACGACGCGGGCACGGGTGAGCCGTGTCTCGCTCTTCGCGCCCCTGCGCCGACTGCGCCGCTCGCTGTTCGGCGGCAACAAGCACTGACCGGCCGGCACGTCCTCGTGTGCTGAACGTGTACCGAACGCACTGAACGCACTGAACGTACTGAGTCCCGCGCTCAGGCGGCCACACCGTCCCGGCGCAGCGCTGCGATCTCCTCGTCCGTCATCCCCACGGCACGCAGTACTGCTTCGGTGTGCTCCCCGAGCGCGGGCACGTCCCCCATGCGTGCCTCCTCCCCGCCCGGCAGCGTGATCGGGGGCAGCAGCGCCCGCAACGGCCCGACCGGCGTCCCCACCTCCCGCCACCGCTCACGGGCCGCCAGCTGCGGATGCTCCGCCAGCTCGGGCAGATCCCGCAGGCGTGCGCACGCGATCCCCGCGCCCTCCAGCCGCGCCAGCGCCTCGTCGGCGCCCAGCGCGACCAGCGCCTTCGCCACCAGTGCGTCCGTACGCTCCCGGTTCGCCACCCGTGCCGCGTTCGTCGCATACGCCGGATCCGTCCCCAACTCGGGCCGTCCGACGACCTGTTCGGCCAGCCGCCGCCACTCCCGGTCGTTCTGCACGGACAGCAGCACCCGCCCGCCGTCGGCGGTGAAGTACGCGTCGTAGGGCGCGATCACGGCATGGGCGAGACCGGTGCGGGCCGGGGGAGTGCCCCCGTGCATCGCATGGTGCAGCGGATGCCCCATCCACTCCGCGAGCGCATCCAGCATCGACACTTCCACCGGACCGCCCCGCCCGGTCGTGCCGCGCCGCACCAGCGCCGCCAGGACGCCCGAGAAGGCGTACATGGCCGCCGCGATGTCCGCCGCCGGGATCCCCGCCTTCACCGGCTGCTCGGGCGTCCCGGTCACCGACACCAGCCCCGCCTCGCACTGCACGAGCATGTCGTAGGCCCGCTTGTCCGCGTACGGCCCGCTCGCCCCGTACCCCGAGATGTCCACGGCGACCAGCCGCGGGTGCGCCGCGCACAGGGTGGCCGCGTCCAGGCCGAGGCGGGCCGCCGCGCCCTGCGCGAGGTTCTGCACGAACACGTCCGCCTCCGCGATCAGCCGCCGTACGACGTCCAGGCCCCGCGGGTCCTTGAGGTCCAGGGCGAGGGACTCCTTGCCCCGGTTGCACCACACGAAGTGCGAGGCGAGACCGCCGGCGGCGGTGTCGTAGCCGCGCGCGAAGTCACCGCCGTCGATCCGCTCGACCTTGATCACCCGCGCGCCGAGGTCGGCGAGCTGCCGGGTGGCGAACGGCGCCGCGACGGCCTGCTCGACGGCGACGACGGTGAGGCCCTCCAAGGGCAGCGGCAGGGGAGACGGCAGGGGAGACGGCAGGGGAGACGGTCCAGGCGGCGGCGGGAGCTGGTCCAGGGGGTCCATGGGGTGGATGCTAGATCAGCGCGACCTGGCCCTCCGGGCCCTCCTCGTGGTGGTCCAGGACCGTCGCCGGCCGGCGTGCCGAGTCCGGGGCCGGCAGGACGCCCGCCGCGCGCAGCTCCGCCGCCGTGACCGCGTCCGTCTCCGGTACCGTCAACTCCGCCCGGCGTGCGCCGACTTCCGCCAGCAGCGCCAACACCGTGATGAGCTCCAGGAGCTCGGAGGTCCACGACTGCTGCCAGGTCGCCGGGCGGATCGCGGCCAGGGCGCCCGGCTCCGCCTCCTGCGCGGTCCGCGCCGCGAACCACCGCTCCAGGACCCGCTCGCCGGTGTCCGCCTCGAAGTCCCAGGCCTCGGGCGGGACCGGGGAGACCCGGCCCTCGTCCAGGTGGAGGGCCTCCTCGTCGCGGTCGTAGTGCAGGGTGCGGGGGCGGGCCGGGAGCGGGGCGCGCACGTAGGGGCGGCGGCCGCCGGGCAGCTTGGGGCGCTCGCCGTCCCGGCGCAGCAGCCACAGGGCGCGGTGGCCCGACTCGACGCCACGCGCCCAGAGTTCGCGGTCCCCGGTGAGCGGGACGGTGAGATCGGGGCGGACTGCGGTCAGGGTCCACGCCAGGAGGTCCACCGGATCGGGGGAGTGGCCGAGCCGCCGCCCGAGCCGGTCCAGCAGGCCCGGCGCCAGGTTCGGCTCCCTGCCGCCCGGCCGCCGGTACAGCGGGCGGATGCGGCCCGGGCGCAGGAGGGGGAGCAGGGAGGTCGCGAGCAGCGGCCACCGGGGAGTCTGGGGCGTCTCGACCACGAACACCTGCGCGTCGTCCGCCACCCGCCAGAGCTCCGGGCGGGCCGCGTCGATCAGCCGGTGGTCGGGGATGAGCCACTGCTCGTCGAAGGGCGCCGCCAGGACCCGTACGGGCTCCGGGCAGGGGCCGAAGGCGCGGACGAGCCGCTCCGTGCCGCCGCCCGCCCGGCCCGGGAGCTGCCCGACCGCGGTGTGCAGGGTGCGGGCGCGGGTCGGCTCGAACAGGGCCTCGCGGTCGTCGCCCTCGGCCTTCACCAGGGTGTCCCAGCGGGCCTTCAGGGACGCCGGGTCGGGCGCCGCCGGCCACCCCCGGCCGAGCCGCGGCGGTGCGACGGACCACGGCATGAGGTCCGCCAGCGGCGGAGCGTCGTCGGGCGTCACGCGTGGCATGGTACGACGGCTCCCCCGGGGCCGGTCACGTCGCGTCGAGGGTGACCGTGAAGGAGAAACGGTCACCCCGGTAGTGGATGACGGCCGCGTCGAGGACCCGCCCGGCCGCGTCGTAGGTGACGCCGGTGTAGTGCAGGATCGGGCTCAGCAGCGGGACCCGGAGCAGCTGGGCGGTCTCCGGGTCCGCGAGCCGGGCCTCCACCGTGTCCGTGATCCGGCTGATGTCGGCGCCCACCACGTCCCGCAGCACCTTCGTCATGGGCCAGCGGACCAGGTCGTCGGGATCGATGCGGTCGGCGAGCTCGGGACGCACGTAGTTGCGGGCGTGGTTGGTGGGCTCGCCGGTCTCCTCGTCGCTTCTGAGACGGTGGTACGTCGCCACCTCGGCGAGGTCCGGGAAGTGCTCGGCGACCTCGGCGGGGACGCTCGCGCGGCCGTGCGCGAGGAGCTGCGTCGCCATGCCGGACTGCTGGGCCACGATCGCGTCGACCGAGCCGAGCAGCCGGACGGGAGTGCCCCGCTGCGCGGTCGGCTCGATGAACGTGCCGCGCCGCCGGTGCCGGGTGATCAGTCCCTCGTCCTCCAGTTCCTTCAGGGCCTGCCGCATCGTCAGCACGCTCACCCCGTAGTGCCCCGCCAACTGCTCCTCGGTGGGCAGCCGGAGCGGGTCCCGGGCCGAGCGGCCGAGTATCGAGGCGCGCAGCGACTGCGACACCTGGTACCAGAGCGGCAGCTTGCGGGTGAGGACGATCGAGTCCGGGGCGAAGGAGGTCACGGGCTATCCGTACCGGTCGGGAACGTTCAGTGCAATGTGCTGTCCGACGCGCGGAAGTGGCGTTCGAGGCCCTGCCAGACGTCGTCGTAGCGCGGTTGCAGATGGTCCGCACGGGCCGCCTGCGGGGTGAGGGTGAGCGGCCAGCGCGTCTCGAACATGAACGCCAGCCCGTCGTCGATCTTCTGCGGCTTCAGCTCGGCGGCGCTCGCCCGGTCGAACGTCTCCCGGTCCGGGCCGTGCGCCGACATCATGTTGTGCAGCGAGCCCCCGCCCGGCACGAAGCCTCCCTTTCCGGCCGTCTTGGCGTCGTACGCGCCCTCGATCAGGCCCATGTACTCGCTCATCACGTTCCGGTGGAAGTACGGCGGCCGGAAGGTGTCCTCGCCGACCAGCCAGCGCGGGGCGAAGACCACGAAGTCCACTCCGGCCAGGCCCGGGGTGTCGGACGGGGACGTCAGCACCGTGAAGATCGACGGGTCGGGGTGGTCGTGCGAGATGGACCCGATGACGTTGAAGCGGCGCAGGTCGTACACGTACGGCACATGGTTGCCGTGCCAGGCGACGACGTCGAGCGGGGAGTGGCCGTAGGTCGCGCCCCAGAGGTGGCCGCAGAACTTGTTGACGACCTCCACCGGGCCCTCGACGTCCTCGTACGCGGCGACGGGCGCCCGGAAGTCGCGGGCGTTCGCGAGGCCGTTGGCGCCGATCGGGCCGAGGTCGGGGAGGCGGAACGGGGCGCCGTAGTTCTCGCAGACGTAGCCGCGGGCCGCGGCGTCCAGCAGATCGACGCGGAAGCGGACCCCGCGCGGGATCAGCGCCATCTCGCCGGGCTCGGCGTGCAGCAGCCCGAACTCCGTGCGCAGCAGGAGCCCGCCCCGCTCGGGGACGATCAGCAGCTCCCCGTCGGCGTCGCTGAAGACGCGGTCCATCGAGGCGTTCGCGTGGTACAGGTGCACGGCCATGCCGGTGCGCTGGGCGGCGTCGCCGTTGCCGCCGAGGGTCCACGCTCCGGCCAGGAAGTCCGTGCCGGCGGACGGCTCGGGCAGGGGGTCCCAGCGCAGCCGGTTCGGGTCGGGGACCGTCTGTGTGAAGGGCCCGGTGCGCAGGGCGCCGTCGCCGAGTCGGGTGAACGCCGGGTGTGCGGCCGACGGGCGGATCCGGTACAGCCAGGAGCGGCGGTTGTGGGCGCGCGGCTCGGTGAACGCCGTGCCGCTGAGCTGCTCCGCGTACAGGCCGAGGGGGGCGCGCTGCGGCGAGTTGCGGCCCTCGGGCAGGGCGCCGGGGGCGGCCTCGGAGGCGTGCTCGTTGCCGAACCCGGAGAGGTAGGTCAGCCCCTCGGCCGTCTTGCGTGCGTCCCCGCTGCTCATCGTCGCTCCCTTGCGCGCTGATTCCTATGCATCACCGTAGGATTGCGTTTTCGTGGATGCAAGGGGGCCGCCGGTCCTCCTCTTGAAGGACGATCACGGCACGGCCAGAACCAGACTCCAGGGGGATCCGCGTGTCGGACCGGTGCTCTAGTGTCCCGAGCATGTCGTGGACGCGTGCCCTCCCTGCCGCGCTCGCGGTCTGTGTCCTGCTGCTGACCGGATCCGTGGGCTGCAGCTCCAGTGATGCGCACGAGCAGGGGACCGTGGCGTCGCCCTCGCCCGTGGGCAAGGTGCTGGACCACACGGACGACGACGGGCGCCACTACCGCGAGGTCGCGAAGAAGGGGGCGCCCGAGGTCGGCGTGGAGGTCCAGCCGGACGCCCACGGCGGCTGGGACGTGCGGCTGAAACTGGCCCATTTCCGCTTCTCGCCGACCGGGGCGCCGCAGAAAGCGGTCACCGGCCGCGGCATCGCCCGGCTCTACGTCGACGACCGGCAGGTCGCCGACCTGCGCGGCCCGGCATACCGCATCCCGGCCGGCTTCCTCCCGCACGGCACCCACGAGGTCACCGCCCGTCTGTACGCGGACGACGGCACGGTGTGGGCGGTGGACGGCAAGCCGGTGCAGGCCACGGCGGACGTCACGGAGTCGGAGCCGTCGCCCGCCGGGTCCGCGACCGGATCCCCGACCGGATCGCCGTCGCCATGAGTGCATCAGGCATCTTTCTCCGTATTCAGGGGCGAGGTTCACCAGGCAGCGGCGGAAAGGCATCATGAAGTCCGTGCCCCAAGCGACATCGCTTCGTCGTGCGCCCGTGCAGCGGCGCAGCGCCGAACGGCTGACCAGGATCCTCGACGCCTGCGCCGACCTGCTGGACGAGGTCGGCTACGACGCCCTGAGCACCCGCGCCGTCGCCGAGCGCGCCGGTGTTCCCATCGGCTCCGTCTACCGCTTCTTCGGCAACAAGCGGCAGATGGCCGACGCGCTCGCGCAGCGCAACCTGGAGCGCTACTCCGAGCGCGTCACCGACCGGCTGAAGGGGGCCGGGCCGGGCGACTGGCGGGCCGCCATGGACGCCGTGCTGGACGAGTACCTGGCGATGAAGCGCACCGCGCCCGGCTTCTCCCTCGTCGACTTCGGCAACCAGATCCCGGTCGGCGCCCGGGATGCCGAACCCAACCACCGGGTCGCCGACCGTCTCACCGAGCTGCTCTCCGGCTACCTCGTCCGCGAGGTGGACGACGATCTGCGCCGCACCTTCCTGATCGCCGTGGAGACCGCGGACACCCTCGTCCACCTGGCCTTCCGGGTGGATCCGGAGGGCGACGCGAAGGTGATCGACGAGACGCGGGAGCTGCTGCGGGCGTATCTGGCGCGGACGCTGGACTGACGGACGCGGCCGAACCCTCCCCCTCGTTCATACCGGTCGGTATGCTCACCGGGAGAAGGCAACGCCGCCCCCAGGAGGACCCGTGTCCCGCACCGCCCTGCGAATCTGTCCCCTGTGCGAGGCCACCTGCGGGCTGACCCTCACCATCGAGGGGACGACGGTCACCGGCGCCCGCGGCGACCGGGAGGACGTCTTCAGCAAGGGCTTCATCTGCCCCAAGGGCGCCTCCTTCGGCGCCGTCGACAGCGACCCCGACCGGCTGCGGACACCCCTCGTGCGCCGGGACGGGGAGCTGCGCGAGGCCACCTGGGAGGAGGCCTTCGACGCGGTGGCCGCCGGGATCCGGCCGGTGGTCGAGCGGTACGGGGCGAACTCCGTCGGCATCGTCCTCGGCAACCCCAACGTGCACACCATGGCCGGCGCGCTCTACCCGCCCGTCCTGATCGCAGGCCTCGGCACCCGCAGCCTGTTCACCGCCTCCACGGTCGACCAGATGCCCAAGCACGTCTCCAGCGGGCTGCTCTTCGGCGACGCCAACGCGATCCCGGTGCCGGACCTCGACCACACCGACCACCTCCTGCTCATCGGCGCCAACCCCCTGGAATCCAACGGGAGTCTGTGCACCGCCCCCGACTTCCCCGGCAAGCTCAAGGCGCTCAAGGCCCGCGGCGGCACCCTCACCGTCATCGACCCGCGCCGCACCCGCACCGCGAAGCTCGCCGACCGCCACATCGAGATCCGGCCGGGCACGGACGCACTGCTCCTGGCCGCCATGGCACAGGTGCTGTTCGAGGAACTCCTCGTCGCCCCCGGCGAGTTGACCGCCCACCTCGAAGGCCTCGACGAACTCGCCGAAGCCGTACGGGACTTCACGCCCGAAGCGGTCGCGGCCGCCTGCGACGTGGAGGCTCCGCTCATCCGCGCCCTCGCCCGCGAACTCGCCGCCGCGCCCACCGCCGCCGTCTACGGCCGCATCGGCAGCTGCACGGTCCCGTACGGCACCCTCGCCAGCTGGCTCGTCGACGTCCTCAACATCCTCACCGGCAACCTGGACCGGCCCGGCGGCGCGCTCTTCCCGCAGGCCGCCACCGACCGCACCCCCCGCCCGGCCGGGCCCGGCCACGGCTTCCAGCTCGCGCGCTGGCACTCCCGGGTCAGCCGACACCCCGAGGCGAAGGGCGAGTTGCCGCTGTCCGCGCTCGCCGAGGAGATCGACACCGCCACCGAGGAGGGCGAGCCGATCCGCGCGCTCGTCGCGGTCGCCGCCAACCCCGTGCTGTCCGCCCCGGACGGCGACCGGCTCGACAAGGCGCTCGACTCCCTCGACTTCATGGTCAGCGTCGACCCGTACCTGAACGAGACCTCGCGCCACGCCGACGTCGTGCTGCCCCCTCCGCCGCCCTCGCAGAGCCCGCACCACGACTTCGCCTTCAACACCCTCGCCGTGCGCAACCAGGTCCGCTACAACCGCCCGGCCGTCCCGCTGGAGCCCGGCCGGATGGCCGAGACCGAGATCCTCGCCCGGCTGACCCTGGCCGCCACCGGGATGCACGGCGCCGACCCGTCCGCCGTCGACGACCTGGTCATCGGCCAGACCCTCGGCAAGGCCGTCGGGGAACCGCACTCGCCCGTGCACGGCCGCGACCCGCAGGAACTCGCCGCCCTGCTCACCGGCGTCAGCGGCCCCGAGCGCCGCCTCGACATGATGCTGCGCCTCGGCCCCTACGGCGACGGCTTCGGCGCCCGCCCCGACGGCCTGAGCCTCGCCGCCCTGCTGGACCACCCGCACGGCATCGACCTCGGACCGCTTCAGCCCCGGCTGCCGCAGCCGCTGAAGACCCGCAGCGGGCGCATCGAGCTGCTCCCGCAGCCGATCGTCGACGATCTCCCGCGCCTGCGCGAGGGACTGCGGCGGCGGCCGGACGGGCTCGTCCTCGTCGGGCGCCGCCATCTGCGGTCCAACAACAGCTGGATGCACAACGTCCCCGCCCTCACCGGCGGCACCAACCGCTGCACCCTGCACGTCCACCCCGAGGACGCCGAGCGGCTGGGCGTCGAGGACGGCTCCCGGGTGCGGGTGAAGGGCGCCGGGGGAGAGGTGACCGTGAAGGCCGAGGTCACCGACGGCGTGCGCCGGGGTGTGGTGAGCCTGCCGCACGGCTGGGGCCACGACCGGCCCGGCACCCGGCTGAGCCATGCCGCCGTCGACCCCGGAGTCAACGTCAACCAGCTGCTCGACGGCAGTCTGCTGGACCCGCTGTCGGGCAACGCGGTCCTCAACGGAGTGCCCATCGAGGTCGCGGCGATCATCACAAAGCCGTGACCTGGAGTTTTGCGCTTATTGCTCGCGCATCAACGTCTTGTTAACACCGTTTGAACGGACCTAACGTCAACGCACCGCCGACCCCCAGGTGGGATGTTCAAGGGCGAACGTTAGGTATCCACTCATGTTGACCATCCTCGGCTTCGCCATGATCGCGACCTTCCTGGTCCTGATCATGCTGAAGAAGATGTCGCCGATCGCGGCGCTCGTGCTGATCCCGGCACTGTTCTGCGTCTTCGTCGGGAAGGGCGCCAAGCTCGGTGACTACGTCATCGACGGCGTCACCAGCCTCGCCCCGACGGCGGCGATGCTCATGTTCGCGATCGTCTACTTCGGTGTGATGATCGATGTCGGCCTCTTCGACCCGATCGTTCGGGGCATTCTGAAGTTCTGCAAGGCCGACCCGCTCCGCATCGTCGTCGGCACGGCGCTGCTCGCCGCGATCGTCTCCCTCGACGGCGACGGCTCCACCACCTTCATGATCACCGTCTCGGCGATGTACCCGCTGTACAAGCGCCTGAAGATGAGCCTGGTCGTGATGACCGGTGTGGCCGCCATGGCCAACGGCGTGATGAACACGCTGCCCTGGGGCGGCCCGACCGCCCGCGCCGCCACCGCGCTGAAGCTGGACGCCAGCGACATCTTCGTGCCGATGATCCCGGCTCTGGCCGTGGGCCTGCTCTTCGTCTTCGTCCTGTCCTACGTCCTCGGCCGCCGCGAGCGCACCCGGCTCGGCGTGCTGACGCTGGACGAGGTCCTCGTCGAGGAGAAGATCGAGGAGAAGGTCGAGCAGACCGAGACCGTTCTCGTGGGCTCCGGCGGCTCCGGCGGTTCCGGCGCCGACAAGGGCGCCGCCCCGGCCGCCGGTTCCGGCGCCGCCGCCCTCGGTGACGACGAGCCCGACGACGGCTTCCAGGGCCTCGACCCGCACCGCGCCACTCTGCGCCCCAAGCTGTACTGGTTCAACGCGCTGCTCACGGTCGCGCTGCTGACCGCCATGATCATGGAGTGGCTGCCGATCCCGGTGCTGTTCCTGCTCGGCGCCGCGCTCGTGCTCACCGTGAACTTCCCGCACATCCCGGACCAGAAGGCCCGGCTCGCCGCCCACGCCGAGAACGTCCTCAACGTCTCCGGCATGGTCTTCGCCGCCGCCGTCTTCACCGGCGTCCTGCAGGGCACCGGCATGGTCGACCACATGGCCAAGTGGATGGTGGACGTCATCCCCGACGGCATGGGCCCGCACATGGCCCTCGTCACCGGCGTCCTGAGCCTCCCGCTCACCTACTTCATGTCGAACGACGGCTTCTACTTCGGCGTCCTGCCGGTCCTCGCCGAGGCCGGCGCCGCCCACGGGGTCACGCCGCTGGAGATGGCCCGCGCCTCGCTCGTCGGTCAGCCGCTGCACATGTCGAGCCCGCTGGTCCCGGCCGTCTACGTCCTCGTCGGCATGGCGAAGGTCGAGTTCGGCGACCACACGCGCTTCGTGGTGAAGTGGGCGGCGCTGACCTGCCTGGTGATCCTCGGCGCAGGCCTGCTGTTCGGGATCGTCTGACCCGTCCGCCGAGAATCTGGAGGAACTTGTGAGGCCCGGCAGGAACCGCGGCTGGCTGCTCCGTCTCGTCATCGCCTTCGGCTTCGCGCAGGGGGCGGTGTCGATGGCCAGGCCCGCCGTCTCCTACCGGGCCCTCGCTCTCGGCGCGGACGAGCGGGCGATCGGCGTCATCGCGGGCGTGTACGCGCTGCTTCCGCTCTTCGCCGCCGTCCCGCTCGGCCGGCGCACCGACCACGGCCGCTGCGCGCCCCTGCTGCCCGTCGGCGTGGTGCTCATCTCCGGCGGCTGTGTGCTGAGCGGGCTCGCGGGCTCCCTCTGGGCGATGGCGCTGTGGAGCGGGGTGATGGGCCTCGGCCATCTCTGCTTCGTCATCGGCTCCCAGTCGCTCGTCGCCCGCCAGTCCGCGCCGCACGAACAGGACCGCAACTTCGGCCACTTCACCATCGGCGCCTCCCTCGGCCAACTGGTCGGGCCCGTCGCGGCCGGAGCGTTGATCGGGGGCGACGACATGGCGGGCAGCAGCGCGCTCGCCCTGCTCGTCGCGGGGGCGGGCTGCGCGGTCGCCTTCACCTCGCTGTGGCGCATCGAGCACCGCGACACGACGCCCAAGTCCCGTACCGCGCAAGGCGATCGGGTCTCCGTCGGGCGCATCCTGCACACGCGGGGCGTCCCCGCCGGCATCCTGATCAGCCTCTCCGTGCTGTCCGCGACCGACATCCTCACCGCCTATCTGCCGGTGGTCGGCGAACACCGGGGCATCGCGCCGTCGGTCGTCGGCGTCCTGCTCAGCGTCCGCGCGGCCGCCTCCATAGCCTGCCGGCTGGTCCTCACCCCGCTGCTGCGGCTGCTGGGCCGGACGCTGCTGCTCACCGTGACCTGTCTGCTGGCGGCGCTGCTCTGCGCGGCGATCGCGCTGCCGGCGCCGGTCTGGGCGCTCGGGGTGATCCTCGCGGTGCTCGGGTTCTGCCTCGGCGTGGGGCAGCCGCTGTCCATGACGACGGTCGTCCAGGCGGCCCCGGACGGCGCCCGCTCCACCGCCCTCGCGCTGCGCCTCACCGGCAACCGGCTCGGCCAGGTCGCCGCGCCCGCTGCCGCGGGTCTGGTGGCCGGGGTCGCGGGCGTGGCCGCGCCGTTCGTGATGCTGGGGGCGCTGTTGCTGCTGTCGTCGGGGGTGGCGCTGCGCTCGCCGGGGGACCCGCGAGGGGAGGGCGGGGCGGAGGCGGACCGGAGGCCTGGGCGGCGGCCCCGGACGGGGTTGCGCCGGTCGAGCGATGTCTGACGGCGCGTCGGGCGGCGCTCCCACAGCCGGGGGCGTCGATGTGAAAGAGAGTCAGGTGCCAAGAACGATTTGTATGAAAATCGTCCTGACTCGGAGGAATGCGCATGTCCAGCTCGACGCTCCCGCCCGCCCTCGGCTCCCGCCTCGGCGTCACGGCTCTCACCGTGCTCGCCGCGGCCGGATTCACCTGCCTCTCGGCCCCGACCGCCGTGGCCGTGGGGGAGGCCGGCGACATCAGGATCCACCGTGAGCAGGTACCCCCCGGCGTCTCCAAGGACGACCCGGTGGCCTGCCGGTTCTACCTCGACGCCGCCAACTTCGGCGAGCTGACCACCGTCGCCTACACCATCAAGGCGCGGCCCCCGGCGCCCGACACCGCCACGGTGAACGGCAACATCGCCCTCACCGACGGCGCCGGGCACACCGACACGCTGGGGCTGGCCGAGGGGTCGTACACGCTCGAGTGGAGCATCGCCGCCGCCCCGGGCGCCCCCGCGGTGCCCTCGCCCAAGGTGAAGGTCTTCAAGATCGACTGCAGGGAGAACCGGCGCGACGGGGCCAGGAACGAGAACCAGGGCCCGAACCGTCCGATCACCGACGACGGCCGTGAGGCCACCGCCTCCAACAGCCCGGGCGGCGGCCAGAACGGCGGCGGCCAGAACGGCCGGGGCCAGGACGACCGTCAGCAGGGCGGCGGCACGTGGAGCGGCGAGAAGGGCGGCCCCGAGGGCGGCGTCCACGCCGGCGGCGGCGGCCTCGCCGACACCTCCGCGTCCTTCACCCCGCTGGCCGGCGCCGCGGCCGTCGGGCTGGTGGCCGTGGGCTCAGTCGCGTACTTCCGACTGATCCGCCGGCGCAACCATGGCGCCGCGTAGGCGCGCACGCAGGCCCTGGTACCGGACTCGTGCCTTTCGCCTCACCAGGACGGCCGTGCTCGCGGTCGTCCTGGTGACGGTCGGAGTCCGGTGCGGCGGGCCCGACGCCCCGGTCGCACCGGCGCGGGCCGGCGCGGCGGCGTCCGACGGGACGCCCGCCGACGCGGCCCCCGGGGACGGCGCGGACGAAGCGGGCCGCAGCGCGAGCGAGAAGCCGTCCGAGCGGCCCAAGCCCCCTCCGCGCCCGCTGCCCCGGTCCCCGGCGACCACCCTGCGCGTGCCGTCCCTGGGCATCGAAGCGCCGATCGTGCCCCTGCGACTCGGCCCCGACCGGCACCTCGGCACCCCGCCCCTCGACAAGCCCAAGCTCGTCGGCTGGTACGCGGGCGGCCCCACCCCGGGGGAGCGGGGCACCGCCGTAGTCGTCGGGCACCGCGACACCAAGACCGGCCCCGCGGTCTTCGCCGCCCTTGCGCGCGTGCCCCGGGGCGCCCGGATCGAGGCCCGGCGCGCCGACGGCCGCACCGCCGTCTACACCGTCGACCGGGTGCGGGTCTTCGACAAGGCCACCTTCCCCGACAAGGAGGTGTACGGCCCGAGCAAGCGCCCCGAACTGCGCGTACTCACCTGCGGCGGCCTCTTCCGGCGGGCCACGGGATACACAAGCAACGTCGTCGTCTTCGCCCATCTGACGGCGACCCGCTGACCCGGCGCCCGTCGAATCAGGCAGTCCGGTTTCTCGCCCGAAGGACGGAAGCGTCCGATCCGGCCCCGTCTCTTTCCCCGGCTCCCGCAGCCGCCCCGCCGCCGGCGCCGCGAGGGCAGGGTCCTGGCCGGCTGCGGGATGGGGCGGGCGGTCTGCGGGCCGGCCCGGACGTGGTCCCGGACGAGCCGCCGGAGCGGGGCGCGCCGTCCGTGCCCGCCGAGCACCATCCCCGACTTCGATCTCCGGTACGGCATCGTCGGCATCGCCCACCTCTTCGTCTTCGACCGGCACGGCGACCGCATCAGCCCGGCCCCGGCGGGGCTGCCCGACCTGGACGGGTGCGGAGGCACTGGCGTCAGAAAACTAACGACGCTAGTTTGGGGCGCGGACGACGAGGACCGCTCGGAGGGAACGCGATGAAGGCACACGACGGCATCTACCTCGACGGCGCCTGGCGCCCGGCGGCGGGCCAGGACGTGATCGAGGTCGTCGACCCGGCCGTCGAGCAGGTGATCGCCCGTGTCCCGGCGGCCGGCGCCGAGGACGTCGACGCCGCCGTACGGGCCGCCCGCGCCGCGCTGCCCGCCTGGGCGGCCACGGCGCCCGCCGAGCGCGCCGCCCGGCTCGGCGCCCTCCGGGACGCCCTGGCGGCCCGGAAGGACGAGATCGCCGAGACGGTCACCGCCGAACTCGGCTCCCCTCTGGCCTTCTCCCAGGCGGTCCACGCGGCCCTGCCGATCGCGGTCGCGGGCTCCTACGCCGAGCTGGCCGCGACCCACCCCTTCGAGGAGCGGGTCGGCAACTCGACCGTCCACCACGAGCCGGTCGGCGTGGTCGGCGCGATCACCCCCTGGAACTACCCGCTGCACCAGATCGTCGCCAAGGTCGCCCCGGCCCTCGCTGCGGGCTGCACGGTGGTCCTGAAGCCCGCCGAGGACACCCCGCTCGTCGCGCAGCTGTTCGCGGAGGCGGTCCACGAGGCCGGCGTCCCGGCGGGTGTCTTCAACCTCGTCACGGGCCTCGGCCCGGTCGCCGGACAGGCCCTCGCCGAGCACCCCGGCGTCGACCTGGTCTCCTTCACCGGCTCCACGGCTGTGGGCAAGCGGATCGCCGCGACGGCCGGCGCCGCGGTCAAGAAGGTGGCCCTCGAACTCGGCGGCAAGTCCGCCAACGTCATCCTGCCGAGCGCCGACCTGGCCCGGGCGGTCAACGTCGGCGTCGCCAACGTGATGTCCAACTCCGGCCAGACGTGCAGCGCGTGGACCCGGATGCTCGTCCACCGCGACCAGTACGACACGGCGGTCGAGCTCGCCGCGGCGGCGGCCGGCAAGTACGGCGACCGCATCGGCCCGGTCGTGAGCGCCAAGCAGCGGGCGCGGGTGCGCGGTTACATCGAGCAGGGCGTGGCGGAGGGCGCCCGGCTGGTCGCCGGCGGCCCCGAATCCCCGCGCGAACAGGGCTACTTCGTCAGCCCCACCGTCTTCGCCGACGTCACGCCCGACATGGCCGTCGCCCAGGAGGAGATCTTCGGCCCGGTCCTGACCATCCTGCGCTACGAGGACGAGGAGGACGCCCTGCGGATCGCCAACGGCACGGTCTACGGGCTCGCGGGCGCCGTCTGGGCGGGCGACGAGGCGGAGGCGGTGGCCTTCGCCCGCCGGATGGACACCGGCCAGGTCGACATCAACGGCGGCCGGTTCAACCCCCTTGCCCCGTTCGGGGGTTACAAGCAGTCGGGCGTGGGCCGGGAGCTCGGCGCGCACGGCCTCACCGAGTACCTCCAGACCAAGTCCCTGCAGTTCTGACCGGTTCCAAGGAAGGCAGCCGACCATGGCCGTCCGCGCCGCCGTACTGCCCGCCATCGGGGCACCGCTGGAGATCACCGGGATCGAGCTCCCGGACCCGGGCCCCGGCCGGGTCCGGGTCCGGCTCGCCGCCGCCGGGGTCTGCCACTCCGACCTGTCCCTGTCCGACGGCACCATGCGGGTGCCCGTCCCGGCCGTCCTCGGGCACGAGGGCGCGGGCACGGTCGTCTCCGTCGGCGAGGGAGTCGAACACCTCGCGCCCGGCGACCAGGTCGTCCTCAACTGGGCGCCGTCCTGCGGGAGCTGCCACACCTGTTCGCTCGGCGAGGTCTGGCTGTGCGCCAACGCCCTGGGCGGAGCCGCCGAGGTGTACGCCCGCACGACCGACGGCAGGGACCTCCACCCGGGGCTGAACGTCGCCGCGTTCGCCGAGGAGACGGTCGTCCCGGCCTCCTGCGCGCTGCCCCTGCCCGACGGCATCCCCCTCACCGACGCGGCCCTCCTCGGCTGCGCGGTCCTCACCGGCTACGGCGCCGTCCACCACAGCGCGCGGGTCCTGCCCGGCGAGACGGTCGCCGTCTTCGGCGCCGGCGGAGTCGGCCTCGCCGCCCTCCAGGCCGCCCGGATCGCCGGCGCCTCGACGATCGTCGCCGTCGACGTCTCCCCGGCGAAGGAGGAGCTGGCGCGGGCGGCGGGCGCCACGGAGTACGTCGTCGCCTCCGCGGAGCCCGCCCAGACCGCCCGCGAGATCCGCGCCCTCACCGGCAAGCAGGGCGTCGACGTGGCGGTCGAGTGCGTGGGCCGCGCCGTCACCATCCGCACGGCCTGGGAGTCCACCCGGCGCGGCGGCCGCACCACGGTCGTCGGCATCGGCGGCAAGGACCAGCAGGTCACCTTCAACGCCCTGGAACTCTTCCACTGGGGCCGCACCCTCTCCGGCTGCGTCTACGGCAACTCCGACCCGGCGAAGGACCTGCCGGTCCTGGCGGACCACGTCCGCGCGGGCCGCCTCGACCTGACCGCCCTGGTGACGGACCGCATCGGCCTGGAGGACATCCCGGCGGCCTTCGACGACATGCTGGCGGGCAGGGGCGGACGGGCGGTGGTCACTTTCTGACGTTTCACACCGAGTCCGGGGCCACGGCACGCACGACGCGTTTCCTCGACCGCGACACCGCGACCCCCGCCAGACACAGCGCCCCGCCCGCCAGGGTGAGGAGCCCCGGCACCTCGCCCAGCACCAGCCACGACATCAGGACGACCAGCGCGGGCACCGCGTACGTGGTCGCTCCCATGCGGCTCGCGCTCGTCCGGGCCAGGGCGTACGCCCACGTGGTGAAGGCCAGCGCGGTCGGGAAGACGCCGAGGTAGACCATGTCGAGCGTCGCGGACAGCGGCGCCTCGGCCGCCTCGCGCACCAGCTGCCCGGCGAACGGCAGACACATCACCGCCCCGACCAGACACCCGAACGTCGTCACCTGCAGCGCGCTCGCCCGGCCCAGGGCGGGCTTCTGCGCGACGACCCCGCACGCGTAGCCGACGGCGGCGAGCAGGCACAGCACCACCCCGAGCACCGACGACCCGCCCCCGCCCGACATCGACAACCCCACCGTGACCGCGCCGGCGAACGACACCGCCATCCCCGCGAGCAGCCGCGGCGGCATCACATCACCGAGCAGCCGCGCGCCGAGCAACGCGACGAGGATCGGGCCGATGTTGACCACCAGGGCCGCCGTCCCCGCGTCCACCCGCTGCTCGCCCCAGTTGAGGGCGACCATGTAGAACCCGAACCACAGCACGCCCGACACGGCGATCCCACGCCACGCGGGCCTCGGCGGCCATCCCTCCCGCCGTACCGCCCAGATGACGCCCAGCACCACCCCGCCGCAGACCAGCCGCCCGAGCGCCAGCGCCCCCGGCGAGTACGCGTCGCCCGCACTGCGGATCGCCACGAACGCGGAGGCCCACAGCACGACGGTGACCGTGGCGGCCCCGGCGGCGAGCAACTCCGTACGGCGGGTGGGGCGGGTGGTCGTGGAGACGTTCATCATGCTCCTGAGGCTAGGAGGGAAGGGAAGACGAGGCTCGCGGATTTCGGACCGGCGCCCGGGGCGCGGTGATCAGTCCTCTGGCGGCCCGGCACGGCTCACCGCAGGGCGACCGCGTCGATGCCCAGCAGCTCTCCCAGCGCCCGCTCCCCCGACGGGGTCACCTTCACGGCGCGCTCCGAGCCGATGCGCACGCACCATCCCGTGTCGAGGGCATGCCGGCACAGGGCCGCGCCGGCGGCGCCCGCCAGGTGGGGACGGCGCTCGGTCCAGTCGAGGCAGGCCCGGGCGAGCGGTCGGCGGGTCCCGCGGTCGAGGGCGATGCCGGCCGCGTCGAACCAGCCGAGTCCCTCGTCCGTGAGGGCGAACCCCGTGTCCTGACGCAGCAGCCCGCGCGCGGTCAGCGCGTCGGTGACCGCGATGCCGAGCCGCCCGGCCAGGTGGTCGTAGCAGGTGCGGCCGCGGGCCATCGCCGACCCGGCACCCGCCTCCCGCAGACTGCGCGGCCGTACGACGTCACCGGGGCTCACCTGCGCGGCCAGGTCCTCGACCAGCTGTGCGGCCCGGGCGTCGGCGAGCCGCACGTACCGGTGCTGGCCCTGCCGTTCCTCGCTGATCAGTTCGCCCGCGACGAGCTTGCCCAGGTGCTCGCTCAGCGTCGACGCGGCGACGCCCGTGTGCCGCGCCAGCTCACTCGCGGTCCAGGCCCGCCCGTCGAGCAGCGCCAGCAGACACGCGGCCCGCGTCTCGTCGGCGATCAGCCCGGCGAGCCGGGCCAGCCGGGTTGCCTGGGGGTGCCTGGAGGTCATGCGTCCCAGCATGGGGCACGGACGCTTCGGCGTCGGCCGAAGTGTCTCAGGTGGGCCGCCGCACCTGCTCGTACTGCTGTGCGAGCCCGTCGAGGAGCGCCATGAGGCCCGTCTCGAACGCCCGTTCGTCGATCTTCTCCTGCTGCTCGGCGAGCAGGTGGGCCTGTCCCAGGTGCGGGTAGTCGGCGGGGTCGTAGGCGGTCCGGTCGTCGACGAAGCCCCCGGCGAACGAGCCGAGCGCGGAGCCCATGACGAAGTACCGCATCAGCGCGCCGATGGACGTGGCCTGCGAGGGCGGCCAGCCGGCGCGGACCATCGCGCCGTACACCGCGTCGGCGAGGCGCAGGCCGGCGGGACGGCGGCCGGGCCCCTGGGCGAGCACCGGGACGATGTTCGGGTGGTCGCGCAGGGCCGCGCGGTAGGAGACGGCCCAGTCGTGCAGCGCGGTCCGCCACGCTCGGCCGTCCTCGAACATCGACAGGTCGACCTGGGCGCTCACCGAGTCGGCGACGGCCTCCAGGATCTCGTCCTTCGTGCGGAAGTGGTTGTACAGCGAGGGCCCGCTCACCCCCAGTTCGGCGGCGAGCCGGCGCGTGGAGACGGCGGCCAGGCCCTCCGCGTCCACGAGCGTCCGTGCGGTCTCGACGATCAGGTCGGTGCTGAGGAGGGGCTTGCGCGGTCGGGCCATGGCGCTCATAGTAGGGCTGCGCAACAGAAACTAGCAGTGCTAATTTAATGGACGACTTTCCGGTGTGAGGTGATCTCGTGGTGAACCTGGGGCTCAGCGAGGAGCAGACCGCCGTCCGGCGGCTTGCCAAGGAGTTCGTGGACCGCGAGATCGCCCCGCACGTCGTCGCCTGGGACCGTGCGGAGGACGTCGACCGGTCCATCGTGAAGAAGCTCGGCGAGGTCGGCTTCCTCGGCCTGACCATCGACGAGGAGTACGGCGGCTCGGGCGGCGACCATCTCGCGTACTGCCTGGTCACGGAGGAGCTGGGGCGCGGGGACTCGTCCGTGCGTGGGATCGTCTCCGTCTCGCTGGGGCTCGTCGCCAAGAGCGTCGCGGCGTGGGGGAGCGAGGAGCAGAAGCGGCGCTGGCTGCCGGGGCTGACGTCCGGCGCCTCCGTCGGCTGCTTCGGGCTGACCGAGCCCGGCACCGGCTCGGACGCCGGGAACCTCTCGACCCGGGCGGTGCGGGAGGGCGACGAGTACGTCGTCAACGGCACGAAGATGTTCATCACGAACGGCACCTGGGCGGACGTCGTGCTGCTGTTCGCCCGGTCGACCGACGCGCCGGGGCACAAGGGGGTCTCCGCCTTCCTCGTGCCGACCGACACGCCGGGGCTGAGCCGCCGCACCCTGCACGGCAAGCTCGGTCTGCGGGGCCAGGCGACGGCCGAACTGGTGCTCGACGACGTCCGGGTGCCCGCCTCCGCGATGCTGGCGCCCGAGGGGAAGGGGTTCTCCGTCGCCATGTCGGCGCTGGCCAAGGGGCGGATGTCGGTGGCGGCCGGCTGCGTCGGCATCGCGCAGGCCGCCCTGGACGCGGCGGTGCGGTACGCGGGGGAGCGGGAGCAGTTCGGCAAGCCCATCGCCCGGCATCAGCTGGTGCAGGAGCTGATCAGTGACATCGCGGTCGACGTCGACGCGGCTCGGCTGCTGACCTGGCGGGTCGCCGATCTCATCGACCGGGGGCTGCCGTTCGCGGTGGAGTCCTCCAAGGCCAAGCTCTTCGCCTCCGAGGCGGCGGTGCGTGCCGCCAACAACGCCCTCCAGGTCTTCGGGGGGTACGGCTACATCGACGAGTACCCGGCGGGCAAGCTCCTGCGTGACGCCCGGGTGATGACCCTCTACGAGGGCACCAGTCAGATCCAGAAGCTGCTCATCGGGCGGGCGTTGACGGGGGTCTCGGCGTTCTGAGTACCTTCTGAGTAGGGGGACGGATGGTGGGGGCGGTCTCGCCCGGCGAGGCTTCCCCCATGAGTGAGACACCCGTCAAGCAGAGCACCGCCGCCTTCTACGGCCAGGCGGTCGCGTCCTTCGCCGTCGCCATGGCGGCCACCGCCATCGGCATCTTCAAGCTGAACGCCGACGCCTGGGTGCGGGGCTTCCTCGCGATCGCCGTCCTGTACCTCGTCACGTCCGCGTTCACCCTGGCCAAGGTGATCAGGGACAAGCAGGACGCGGCGGGCCGGGTGTACAGCCCCTTCGAGAAGCTCTGACCCTTCGGGAGGCTCTGAGCGGGCGGGCTAAGCGAGCGCTCAGGTTCGGCGGTATGGTGGAGCTCCTGTACCGAGAGGGGCGAGTCAGCGATGAGTACGGCGGAGGAGACGGCCGGCGGCGAGATCGAGCCGTGGGAAGAGGTCACCCCTGACGCGGCCCGGCGGCTGCTCGTCGCCGCCGTGGAGGCCTTCGCCGAGCGCGGCTACCACGCGACGACGACCCGGGACATCGCGGGCCGGGCCGGGATGAGCCCGGCCGCCCTCTACATCCACTACAAGACCAAGGAAGAGCTGCTGCACCGCATCAGCCGGATCGGTCACGACCGGGCGCTGGACATCCTGCGCACGGCGGCCGCCGGCGAGGGCGACGCCACCCGGCGGCTCGCGGAGGCCGTGAGCTCCTTCGTCCGCTGGCACGCCGGGCGGCGCACCACGGCGCGGGTCGTCCAGTACGAACTGGACGCGCTCGGTCCCGAAGCCCGCGCGGAGATCCTCGACCTGCGTCGGCAGGTGGACGCCGAGGTGCGCGGGATCATCGAGGAGGGCGTGGCGAGCGGCGAGTTCGACGTGCCGGACGTGCGGGGGACGACGTTGGCGGTGCTGTCCCTGTGCATCGATGTGGCCCGTTGGTTCAACGTCAACGGGTCCCGTACGCCTGACGAGGTCGGCGCGTTGTACGCCGACCTCGTGCTGCGGATGGTGGGTGCGGCGAAGTGAGCCCGCCCGCACCGGGGGCTTACAGGTAGTACCGGGACACGGACTCCGCCACGCACACCGGCTTGTCCCCGCCGTCGCGTTCCACCGTGAAGGCGACGGTGACCTGGACGCCGCCCGGTACGTCGTCGACGCCGGTGATCGTCGCGGTGGCGCGCAGGCGTGAGCCCACGGGGACGGGGGACGGGAAGCGCACCTTGTTCGTCCCGTAGTTGACGCCCATCTTCACGCCCTCGACATTGATCAGCTGGGGGCCGAAGAGCGGCAGCAGGGAGAGGGTGAGGTAGCCGTGCGCGATGGTGGTCCCGAACGGGCCGGCGGCGGCCTTCTCCGGGTCGACGTGGATCCACTGGTGGTCGCCGGTGGCCTCCGCGAACAGGTCGATCCGTTTCTGGTCGACCTCCAGCCAGTCGGTGTGGCCCAGCTGCTCGCCCACCGCCGCCTTCAGCTCCTCGGCGGATGTGAAGATCCTCGGCTCTGCCATGTGTCTCGGCCCTCTCGTGCGGCGTCATGCTCTCTGCTAAGCGACTGCTTAGCATGCTAGCGGATGCGGCCGGTAGGGTTCGAGGGGTGCCGCAGATTCCCGAGAAGATCCATGAGCTCACGGTCGGCCAGCTCGCCGCGCGCAGCGGCGCCGCCGTTTCCGCCCTGCACTTCTACGAGTCAAAAGGCCTGATCAGCAGTCGGCGCACCGCCGGCAACCAACGGCGGTACCACCGGGACACGCTGCGGCGGGTCGCCTTCGTGCGGGCGGCGCAACGGGTCGGGATTCCCCTGGCCACCATTCGTGCGGCCCTCGCCGAACTTCCCGAGGAGCGCACGCCGACCCGTGCGGACTGGGCCCGGCTGTCGGAGGCTTGGCGTGCGGAGCTGGACGAGCGCATCAAGCAGCTCAACCGGCTGCGCGATCACCTCACGGACTGCATCGGCTGCGGGTGTCTGTCCCTCGCCACGTGCGTGCTGTCCAATCCGGACGACGTGTTCGGCGAACGGGCCTCCGGGTCACGGCTGTTGGTGGAGCGGCAGCCTGCGCGTGAGCGCGCCTGTCGGGAGTGCTGAGAGCGCCAGAGCGCCAGAGCGCCAGAGCGCCAGAGCGCCAGAGCGCCGGAGCGCCTTGGCGCGGTGGGTGGGTCGGGGTCGCGGTGGTGCGGCGAGCCCGTCGCGTGTTGGGCGTACGGCTGTCTGTTTCACCGTGGGGTTGGCTGTGACGGGCTGAGCGACGGGCCGCCGCACCACCGCGACCCGCTCCCGGTGCGTCGGCGGCCTCGGGAGCGTTGTGGTGTTTTTTACTCGTACTCGGTGCCGCCTTTTCGGGTCAGGTAGGCGCCGCTTACTGCCTTGGCGATCGCTCGGCCGCCGGTTGTCGGGCTGTAGCGCTCGGTCGAGGGGCGGATCACCACTCCCTCGCGCAGGTGCAGTTCGCGGCCGGACATCGTTTCTCGGCCGGTGGCGAGGGTGAGGATGTGGGCGCTGTCGTACGGGCCCTCGAAGAGGCGGGGGACCAGGGGGAGTTCGCCGGTCAGGAGGTCGGAGGCGTCGAGCCAGTGGATTTCGCCGTCGATCTCTGCCGACACGTCGAACACCGCGTAGCCGAGGGTGTCGCTGCGGCCGTCCGCTCCGTAGGTCAGGTCCTGCACGCCCGCGCCGTAGACCTCGCCGAAGACGCCGATGCGGCGGGCGCCGAGCCGGGAGGCCAGGCGGGCTGCCGTCTCGGCGACGCCGTGGCCGCGGATCGCCCGCCAGTACAGGTTGCGCGGGTCCTCCACCAGGGCGAGGGACTTCGCGCCGAAGCCCTTCGAGGAGACGTGGACGCGGTCGTCGTCCGCCATATAGGTCAGCAGGCAGGCCGAGCCGTGCAGTTTCTCCGTCACGACCACTCGTTCGCCGGGTTCGAAGATGCCGGGATAGCGCTGGATGTTCTCGATGTCGACCCACGGCAGGAGGTCGGGGGCGGCTTCGACGTCGCCGTTCATGGTCGGGGGGATCGGCGGGACCCACTTGACGATGCCGAGACGTTCCGCGAAGTCGGCGCCCTCCGCCGCCGCCTGCGCCAGGTCGACGTCGGCCAGCGCCTTCGGCCGGCACACGATGCCCTGGGACAGCTCGCCCCGCAGCCGCACCGCCTTGACCCGGTCCGACCTGCTGCCCGCCAGCCGCCCGGTCAGCCCCAGCTCCTCGACCAGCTCGGTGGGCAGCACCGACTGCTCGGGGATGTAGAGGGCGGCGTCGCCGGTGCGGTACGCGCCCTTGGCGACCACGGCCCGGTACAGGCCGACCTGGGCCAGTTCGAGGGCGTCGGCGTTGGGGTGCTCGTGGACCGTCAGCACTTCTGCGGTGACGCGCAGCGTCGACATCGGGGCTCCTTCAGGGAGTCGGGGGGTCTGTGGTCATCGACCCCCACTGTCCCCGGCTGGAAAAGGGTGGAGCGACCCGATTTGCGACTGGTAGCGTTCCCGGGCTCTTCCCGACTCGCCGGCGAAACGGGGGGTGCGGCATCCCCGGCGCACCCCCGCCGTGCTCTCAGGGCGGCCCGCGTCGGCCGTCCTTGGGCAGAGCTCAGGCTGGTGTCAGGCCGACACCAGCAGGCGTCCGCGCCTGGCGTACGCCAGGGCCTCGGCCGTGAGTACGGGGCGCGGGACGAGAATTCCGCAGTCCGCGCAGACCGGACCCGCCGACGGTTCGTGATCCAGGTCGTACTTCCACGGCAGCCGCTCGCCGCCGCACACCGGGCAGCCCGAGCCCGGGTCGCGCTCCAGTGCGGCGATCAGCCTGCGCAGTACCTCGGCCAGCGGCTCACGGGGGTGCAGCCGCGGGTCGTCGCACCAGGCGACACCGAAACCGCCCCAGGTCAGCCGGTGCCAGTCGTCCACACTGCCGGGCCTGCGCAGCCCGTCGTGCTTCTCCTTCTTGCGGCGCTCGGCGAACTCGACCTCGTAGGCCAGCCACACGGCCCGCGCCTCCTCCAACTCGTCCAACGCGGCCACGAGCCGCGCCGGGTCGGGGGAGCGGTCCTCGGGTCCGAACCCGGCCCGCGAGGACAGGTGGTCCCAGGTCGCCCGGTGCCCGTAGGGGGCGAACCGCTCAAGGCACTTGCGCAGGGAGTACCGCCGCAGCGCCAGATCGCAGCGGGGGTCTCGCACCTGTCTCGCCAGACTCCGGAAACCGGCCATCGCCTTGCACCTCCGTCACATCTGCACCTGCACTTCGGTCACTTCGGCGTCGTCGTACGGACGTCGTCGAATAGACGTATCGACACGCGATTCGGCTCCATCCGATTTCCGATGACCTCCCGGTCCGCTGTGGCGACTCTGAAAAGTGACGCATGTTCATCTTCAATCCCGGGGATACCGGCGGTAACCTTCCGCCGACCCCCGTCGCTAGGAGCAGCCGATGCCACGGCGAACCCCCCGTACCACTCTCGACAGACTGAGAACTCCCGGCAGATTCCCCGGGTTCCTGAAGACCGCATCCGTATGCGCTCTGATTGCCGGTCTTTTGTCGCCCCTTTCCCAAGTTGCGGTTGCCGCCGAGGCCACGACCGCCAACGACTACTGCGGCGGACAGTGTTCCGACATCCTGCCGCCCGGCGAGAACGGCAACGCCACCCTCGCGCAGGTCCTCCTCAACCAGGCCTTCGGCACCCAGCCCGACCACGCCGAGGACCAGCTCGGCCCCTACGCCAACCTGGCCAAGGGCTACTCGACGCTCACCAACGCCACGATCAACACGTTCTTCAACGACGCGTCGTTCGGCGTGCCTTCCGATCAAGTCGCCTCCACCCTGAGCCCCGCGGGCCGCAGCGACGTGACGATCGTCCGCGACAAGAAGACGGGCGTGCCGCACATCACCGGTACCACCAGATACGGCACCGAGTTCGGCGCCGGGTATGCGGCGGCCCAGGACCGGCTGTGGCTCATGGACGTCTTCCGGCACGTCGGCCGGGGACAGCTCACCGCCTTCGCGGGCGGCGACCCCTCCAACCAGGGTCTGGAACAGCAGTTCTGGCGCAACGCTCCGTACACCGAGGCAGACCTCCAGGCCCAGATCGACAACGCCATCGCCACCAACGGCGCCCGCGGCAAGCAGGCTCTCGACGACGCCAACGCCTACCTGGCCGGCGTCAACGCCTATATCGACGCCTCCGACAGCGGCCGCTACTTCCCCGGTGAATACGTCCTGACCGGCCACAAGGACTCAATCACCAACGCCGGCAGCATCGATCACTTCAAGATCACCGACCTGGTGGCGCTCGGCTCGGTCATCGGCGCGCTCTTCGGCTCCGGGGGCGGCGGCGAGGTCAACAACGCGATCTCGCTGCTCGCCGCGCAGGAGAAGTACGGCGTGACACAGGGCACCCAGGCCTGGGAGGCGTTCCGCGAGCGCAACGATCCCGAGGCCGTCCTCACCGTCCACAACGGCGAGAGCTTCCCGTACGCCGCCAAGCCCGCGAGCCCGCAGGGCGAGGCGCTGCCCGACGCCGGCTCGGTGACCGCGGAGCCGCTGATCTACGACGCCACGGGCACCGGGGCCGCCGCGAGCGCCACCGCGGCCTCCGCCAAGGCGACCGCGACCGCCCTCAGTTCGGCCAGGCGGGGCATGTCCAACGCCCTCGTGGTGAGCGGGAAGGCCACGGCCAGTGGTCACCCCATCGCCGTCTTCGGGCCGCAGACCGGCTACTTCGCCCCGCAGCTGCTCATGCTGCAGGAGATCCAGGGGCCCGGCATCAGCGCACGCGGCGCCTCGTTCGCGGGGCTGAGCATGTACGTCGAACTCGGCCGCGGCCAGGACTACGCGTGGAGCGCCACGACCTCCGGCCAGGACATCATCGACTCCTACGCGGTCGAACTGTGCCAGGACGACTACCACTACCTGTACCACGGCGTCTGCACGGCGATGGACGTCGTCGAACAGAAGAACGCCTGGAAGCCGACCACCGCCGACGGCACCGCGGCCGGTTCGTACACGATGCGCGTCTACCGCACCAAGTACGGACCCGTGGAGTCCCGGGCGACCGTGGGCGGCAAGAAGGTCGCCTACACCACCCTGCGCTCGTCGTACATGCACGAGGCCGACTCGATCATCGGCTTCCAGATGCTGAACGACCCGGACTACGTCAAGAGCCCGCAGACCTTCCAGAGCGCGGTGCAGCACATCAACTACACCTTCAACTGGTTCTACGCCGACTCCACGCACACCGCCTACTACAACAGCGGCAACAACCCGGTGCGCGCGAGCGGCGTCGACGCCGAGTTCCCGGTGTGGGCGCAGGCGGCCTACGAGTGGAAGAACTGGGTGCCGGCCACCAACACGGCGGAGTACACCCCGGCCTCGGCGCACCCCAACTCCATCGACCAGGACTACTACATCTCCTGGAACAACAAGCAGGCCAAGGACTACGCGACGGCCTCCTGGGGCGACGGGTCCGTGCACCGCGGCAACCTGCTGGAGGACCGGGTGAAGAAGCTGGTCGCGGCCGGCGGCGTCACGCGTGCCTCGCTGACGAAGGCGATGGCGGAGGCGGCGCTCGTGGACCTGCGCGCCGAGGACGTCCTGCCCGACCTGCTGAAGGTGATCAACAGTTCCACCGTCACCGACACCACGGCCGCGGCCGCGGTGACCAAGCTGCAGACCTGGCTGACGGCGGGCGGCAAGCGCACGGAGACCACGGCCGGTTCGAAGACGTACGCCGACGCCGACGCGATCCGCATCCTGGACGCCTGGTGGCCGCTGCTGGTCAAGGCCGAGTTCGAACCCGGTCTCGGCACCGGCCTGTACACGGCGTTCACCGCCAACCTGCCCGTCGACGAGTCCCCGTCGGCCGCCCACGGCCCGACCGGGGCGCACGCCGGAAGCTCCTTCCAGTACGGCTGGTGGAGCTATGTCGACAAGGACATCCGGGCCGTGCTCGGGGAGAGCGTGCAGGGCGGGCTGACGCAGAAGTACTGCGGCGGCGGCACCCTCAGCGGCTGCCGGGACGTCCTGATCAGCACGCTGAAGACGGCGGCCGGCAAGACAGCGGCCCAGGTCTACCCCGGCGACGCCCTGTGCGCGGCGGGCAACCAGTGGTGCGCCGACTCGATCGTCCAGCGCACCCTGGGCGGCATCAAGCACGGCAACATCAGCTGGCAGAACCGACCCACCTTCCAGCAGGTGGTGGAGTTCACCTCACACCGGTAGGCCGTGAGCGGCGGCGGGGCGCGTCCTAACGGATCCGGCCCGCCGCCAGCACCAACCGCGCCAGTTCGGGGTGCACGATGTCGCTGTGCGCCCCGGACGGCGCCCCGCCGCGCCGGACCACGGCCGCCGCGTCCACGTTCACGCAGCCCGATGCAGGCAGGGGAGCGGCCAGCGCTTCGGCGAGGGTGCACGCGCGGGTGCCCGGTACCGCCTGCACCCCGTCGTGCCCCATCGCACCCCACTTGGCGCCCAGCGCGGCCCCGATGCCGAACTCCTCGACCGCCCCTCGTGCGTCGCCCGCCATCCGGGAGGCCAGCGGGTACATCGTGCCCAGCGCCGCGTCGAAGGAGGAGTAACAGCACACCAGGGGGCCGTCGATGCGGTTCTGCTGGCCCTGGAGGAGCCCTCCCGCGCGCGCGTCGTGCGGCAGCCTGGTCGCGAAGGCGTAGTGCGAGAAGGCGCCCTGGAGCAGCGTCACCGACTTCACCGTGCGCACCCCCTCGGGCAGCCCGCGCAGCGCGAACGACACCAGCCGCCCGCCGAAGCTGTGCCCCACCAGGTGCACGCGGACGCCGGGCGCCACGCTCGCCAGTCGGCCGACGAACGGACCGAGTCCCCGTTCGCCCACCGTCCCCGCACGCCGCTTCATCGCGTAGTACGTCGCCTGACGCAGCAGCTCGTGCGCCCCGTCCCACGGGTTGGGGAGGCTGAACTCCTCGGCGCCACCAGGGGATTCGAGTCCGGCCAGGGCTCGCGCGAACTCCTCGCAGGCCGTCGCCGTCGACCCGGTGAACATCTCCGGCTCGTCCTGCGGCACCCCCTCCGCCAGGGTGTCCGCCGCGAACAACGCCTGCGGTCCCGGCGGCACCACGTCCACCAGCAGCCGCACCAGCCGCCCGAACTCCTCCAGCTCGGCCTCCTCGGGCGGCCGCTGCTCCAGCATCCGCGCGATCTGGTCGACGACCGTGGCCCGGCCGGGGAAGGTCTCCAGGAGGGCGTGCCGGGTGTCCTCGTCCAGCGCCGGGCAGCGCGCGGGGTCGGCGGCCACGGACCGCGGGATGTCGGGGATCGGCTCGTCCGAGAACCGCATCGACGGCCATACGACGCCTACGTAACCGATCTTCGCGGCCGGGGCGAGCGCGGGGATCGGGTCGAAGAAGCGGCTGTAGAGCCGGGTCGCGCCGGAGCGGTCGCTGTTCCAGCCGTGCGAGAAGACGATCAGGTCATGGACGCCGTGCCGTTTCACGTCGCTCAGCAGCCGGTCCCGCCGGCCGCCGTCGACGTCCCCGTCGGCGTCGAAGGTCAGCTCCCAGTAGGGAGTCACGCTCATCGCAGGATCCGCCATGACAGGCCCCCTCGTCCCCCGAAGCAGTGCGCCGAGTGCGCGCATCGTCCTGCCAACAGGCGCGATTGGCCATACGTCACGCAGCCGACCCTTTCCCGATACATACCGACCGGTTAGTCTGGCGCTCGAGCCGAATCGCTTCGTGTCGAAGGAGACCGATGGTGGGAGCCGTGCAGGATGCCGGGGTCGTCGTGACCGGAGCGGGAGGCGGGATCGGGGCCGCGCTGGCCCGCCGCTTCGCCGCCGAGGGGGCCCGGGTCGTCGTCAACGACCTGGACGCCGGGCGGGCGCAGGCCGTCGCCGACGAGATCGGCGGGATCGCGGTCCCCGGGGACGCCGCCGGCATCGTCGAGCAGGCCCGGGACGCGCTCGGCGGCGCCGTCGACGTGTACTGCGCCAACGCCGGGGTCGCCTCGGGCGGCTCGGAGGCGGCCGACCCGGCCGTGTGGGCACTGGCCTGGGACGTCAACGTCATGGCTCATGTCCGGGCGGCCCAGGCGCTGCTGCCCGAGTGGCTGGAGCGCGGCCGGGGGCGGTTCGTCTCCACCGTGTCGGCGGCCGGGCTGCTCACCATGATCGGCGCGGCCCCCTACAGCGTCACCAAGCACGGCGCCTACGCGTTCGCCGAGTGGCTGTCGCTGACCTACCGCCACCGGGGGATCAGCGTCCACGCGATCTGTCCCCAGGGTGTGCGCACCGACATGCTGGACGCCACCGGCAGCGCGGGCGACCTGGTGCTCAAGCCGACCGCGATCGAGCCGGCGGACGTCGCGGACGCCCTGTTCAGGGGGATCGCGGAGGATCGTTTCCTGATCCTGCCGCACCCGGAGGTCGCCGGGTACTACCAGGTGCGGGCCGCCGACCCCGACCGCTGGCTGACCAACATGAACCACCTTCAGCAGAAGTGGGAGGCCGCCGAGTGACCACGCCTGCCTCCCGATACGCGGCCAAGCCCTGGCTGGCCCTCCTCGACGACGCCCAGCGCGCCCCGATCGACCCGGCCGACTCCCTCGTGCACGCCTTCCGCAGGTCCGTCGCCGAGGCCCCCGACCGCACCTGCCTCGCCTACTTCGACGGACGGCTCAGCTATCGCGAGGTGGACGAGCTCAGCGACTCCGTCGCCGGTCACCTCGCCGCCCGCGGCCTTCGGCGCGGCGACCGGGTCGCCGTCCTGCTGCAGAACTCCCCGCACTTCGTCCTCGCCCTGCTGGGCGCCTGGAAGGCGGGCGCGACGGTCGTGCCCGTGAACCCGATGTACAAGTCGGGGGAGGTCGCCCATGTGCTGCGGGACGGCGAGGTGGCCGCGCTGATCTGCTCCGACCGGGCCTGGGACGGGTATCTGCGGGACACGGCCGCGAACTCGCCGGTGCGGATCGTGCTCACCGGCTGCGAGCTGGACTTCCAGACCGGCGGCGACGCGCGCGTGCTGACGTTCGAGCGGCTGCCGCAGGCCGCGGACGCCGACGATCTGACGGCCGTCGCCCGCGCGGGGCACAAGGCGCCCGAGGGCCGCGCGGCCGCCCCCGCCGACATCGCCCTGATCAGCTACACCTCGGGCACCAGCGGGGCCCCCAAGGGCGCTGCCAACACGCACGGCAACATCATGTTCAACGCCGAGCGGCAGCGCACCGGGCTGCCCCTGCCCGAGGCGCCCGTGTACTACGCGCTCGCGCCCCTGTTCCACATCACCGGCCTGGTCTGCCAGCTCGGCGCCTGTCTCAACAGCGCGGGCACGCTCGTGCTGACGTACCGCTTCGAGGCGGGCGTGGTGCTGGAGGCGTTCGCCGAGCACCGGCCGAACTACACGGTCGGCCCGTCCACCGCCTTCATGGCGCTGGCCGCCCATCCCGCCGCCACCCGGGAGCACTTCTCCTCCTTCGTGAACATCTCCTCGGGCGGCGCGCCGGTGCCGCCGGCTCTGGTGGAGAAGTTCCGGGCCGGCTTCGGGCCGTACATCCGCAACGGCTACGGGCTCACCGAGTGCACGGCGCCCTGCGCCTCCGTCCCGCCGCAGCTGGAGGCGCCGGTCGATCCGGCTTCGGGGACCCTCGCCGTCGGTCTTCCCGGGCCCGACACCGTCGTACGCATCGTCGACGAGCAGGGCGCGGAGGCGCCCTTCGGCGAGCAGGGGGAGATCGTCGTCCGGGGGCCGCAGGTCGTGCCCGGTTACTGGCGGCGGCCCGAGGCCACCGCCGAGACCTTCCCCGACGGCGAGCTGCGGACCGGTGACATCGGGTTCATGGACGAGCAGGGCTGGCTGTACGTCGTCGACCGCAAGAAGGACATGATCAACGCGTCCGGCTTCAAGGTGTGGCCGCGCGAGGTCGAGGACGTGCTGTACACCCATCCGGCGGTGCGCGAGGCGGCCGTCGTCGGGGTGCCGGACGGGTACCGCGGGGAGACCGTGAAGGCGTACATCAGCCTGCGTCCGGGGGCCGACGCGGATGCCGGTACGCTCGCCGCCTACTGCAAGGACAGACTGGCGGCCTACAAGTACCCGCGCCAGGTGGAGATCCTGCCCGACCTGCCCAAGACGGCGAGTGGGAAGATCCTCCGTCGGGAACTGCGTTCCCGCGTGCAGGACGGTCAGTAGCGCGAAGTCAGTGATGCATCGAGGAAGGCAGGTGGCGGCAGTGCCCAGGACGACGGACGGTGCGGAGGCTCCTGTTCCGCAACGGCTCCTTGCCGCCGCCACCCGGCTCTTCGCCGAGCAGGGCTACGACCGCACCTCGGTGCAGGAGATCGTCGAGGCGGCCGGCGTCACCAAGGGGGCCCTGTACCACTACTTCGGCTCCAAGGACGATCTGCTGCACGAGGTGTACGCGCGCGTGCTGCGCGTCCAGCAGGAGCGGCTGGACGCCTTCGCGAACGCCGACGAGCCGATCGAGAAGCGGCTGCGGGGCGCGGCGGCGGACGTCGTCATCACGACGATCGAGAACCTCGACGACGCGATGATCTTCTTCCGCTCGATGCACCACTTGAGCTCCGAGAAGAACAAGCAGGTCCGTGCCGAGCGCCGACGCTACCACGAACGCTTCCGCGCGCTCGTGGAGGAGGGCCAGCAGGCCGGTGTCTTCTCCGCGGCGACCCCGGCCGACCTGGTCGTGGACTACCACTTCGGGTCGGTGCACCACCTGTCGACCTGGTACCGCCCGGACGGTCCGATGAGCCCGCAGGAGGTCGCCGATCACTTGGCCGACCTGCTGCTGCGGGCCCTGCGCCCCTGACTCGCCCTTACCCGGAGTTCACCGTTCCGCTGTTGACGCTTCACCCCCGCGCCATGATCCGATCGTACGTTGACGCGCGCCATGAGCTGATCATGCCAAAGCGGGGGAGTGTGAACGGATGTCGAGTGGTGGCAGAAAACGGCCGAGAGCCGGCCGTGGGGCGGTATTCGGCCTAGGGGTCGCCCTGGTGGCCGGGCTGTTGCAGATGGGAGCGGTCCCGACGGCGACTGCCCGGCCGCAGACCGGCGCGCCGGCCGCGAAGAGCGGGACGGCAAGCGGGACGACAAGCGGCGCGGGCGTCGCGTCCGCGGCCTCCGAGGAGGAGGCCATCGCGGCAGCGAAACGATCCGGCAAGAGCGTCGAGGTGGCCTCGCTGCGCGGGGAGAGCAGCGATGTGTACGCCACCGCGGACGGCCACCTGGAGGCGCGGGAGTACCTGCGCCCGGTGCGGACCCGGATCAACGGCGGCTGGCAGGCGATCGACACCGCGCTGGCCAAGGCCGACGGCGGCATGGTCGCGCCCAAGGCGGCCACCGTCGGCCTGGAGTTCTCCGGCGGCGGCACGGGCCGCCCGCTGGTGCGCCTGGAGCGGGCGGGCCGCACGCTCGAACTCTCCTGGCCCGGCGCCGTGCCCGCACCGCGACTCGACGGCGACACGGCCGTCTACCCCGACATCCTGCCGGACGTGGACCTGCGCCTCGGGGCGCGCCCCGACGGCTTCACCCAGCTCCTCGTCGTCAAGTCGGCCGAGGCCGCGCACAGCAGCGCGCTCGCCGAGCTGCGGCTGAAACTGAACGCCGACGGCATGGCCGTGGCCGAGACGCCGACCGGCGGCCTCAGGGCCGTCGACAAGGGCGCGGGCGGAGTCGTCTTCGAGGCGCCCACCCCCGTGATGTGGGACTCCAGCCCGGTCGCCGAGGGCGCAGCACCGGCCACCGCCTCCGCCGACCGCGCGAGCGCCCGGACGACGACCCGGACGGGGGCCGCTTCCGCCGTGACGACGGCCCTCGCCCGCACCGCCGCCCGGACGGCGACGGCAGCCACGGACGCGCCGACCGTCCCGGCAGCCGGCGCCGAGGACGAGCCCACCGCCGCGGAGTCCGGTCGGGTCGAGCGCGTCGGCGTCGACGTCGCCGCCGGCCAGGACGCCCTCGTCCTCACCCCGGACAAGGCGCTGCTGAACGGCTCCGACACCGTCTACCCCGTCTACATCGACCCGCAGTGGTACTCGCCCAAGGCCACCTCCTGGACCATGGTGTCCCGGTACTGGGCGAGCTCCCCGCAGTGGAAGTTCAACGGCGACCCCGACGCGGGCCTCGGCTACTGCGGCTGGGACTACTGCGCCCCCTACGACGTGAAGCGGCTCTTCTACCAGATCCCGACCACGAAGTTCGCCGGCCGGTCCATCCTGTCCGCGGAGTTCGTCGTCCGGGAGACCCACGCGGCCTCCTGCCAGAAGCGCGAGGTCCAGCTCTGGCGGACGAAGGGCATCTCCTCGTCCACGACCTGGAACAGCCAGGACAACTCCGACTTCTGGATCGACCGGCTCAAGACCGTCAGCTTCGCCTACGGCGCCGACGGCTGCGCCGCCGCCGACGCGGAGTTCGACGTGAAGGACGCCGTCGCCGACGCCGCCGCCAAGAAGTGGTCCAGCATCACCCTCGGCATGCGCGCCAGCGACGAGGGCGACCGCTACACCTGGAAGCGGTTCTCCGACGACGCCTACCTGCGCGTGCGCTACAACCGCGCACCGAACAAGATCACCCTCTCCCAGCTCACCATGAGCCCGGGCGGCCCCTGCGTGGCCTCCGACAAGATGGTGCGCATCCGCTCCGCCGCGACGATCCGCGCCAACGACGTCACGGACCCCGACGGGGACGCCGTCTCCGTGCAGTTCCAGGCGTCCTGGGACGCGGGCGACGGCGCCGGCTGGAAGGCCCGCTGGACCTCGGCCAGGACCACCAGCAAGAAGAGCGGCTCCGACTTCTCGCTCCCGCTGCCCAGCAGCATCCCCAAGAACAAGCACGTCGAGTGGCACGTCCACTCCTACGACGGCGCCCAGTGGTCCGCCTGGAGCTACACCGGCTCCCATGGCTGCCACTTCATGTACGACACCTCCGTGCCGGTCGGACCCACCATCAGCTCCGCACAGTACGGCGCGTCCGACCCCGAGAACCCGGACGACCCCTGGTGGGACGGCGTCGGACGGTACGGCACCTTCTCCGTCGACACCACCTCCACCGACGTCACCAAGTACTGGTTCGGCGTCAACGCGGCGCCCAGCAGCGCCAACGTGCTGACCACCTCGGGCGGCGGCGTCAAGACGATCTCGTTCATGCCGACGAAGCCGGGCGTCAACTTCATCACCGCGCAGGCCTTCGACGCGGCCGGCAACGGCTCCGAGCCCACCACCTACACCTTCCGGGTCCGCTCCGGCCAACCCGAGCGGCTGGCCTGGCAGATGGACGAGAACGCCGGGGCTAGCGCCGCGGCCGGGGCGGGCGGCGACTGGCCGGCCACCCTGCACGGGGCCACACCCGGCGGGCCCGGCGTCTCCGGAGCGGGCCTGTCGTTCAACGGGACCGACGACTACGCCGCCACCGACTCCCCGGTCCTCAACACCGGCAAGAGCTTCTCGGTGTCGCTGTGGGCCAAGCTGCCCGGCGCCGACCCGGGCCACCCCAGCGTCGCGCTGTCCCAGCCCGGCCAGAACCACAGCGGCTTCGAGATCTACTACTCCTCGGCGCTGGGCGGCTGGGTCTTCCTGCGGCACGCCGACGACGCCTCCTCCGGCGGCACGGCCTCCCGGGCCGTCCAGCCCGCCTGCGCCGCCGGCGACACCGCGTGCACCACGGCCCGCCTCGGCGAGTGGACCAACCTGGTCGGCGTCTTCGACAACCCCAACCACCAGATCAGGCTGTACGTGGCCGGCAAGCTCGTCGGCAGCGCCGCGTTCACCACCCCCTGGGACGCCCGGGGCGGCACCATCCTGGGCGCCGGCAAGCACTACGGCACGCTCGCCGACTTCTTCCCCGGCTCGCTCGACGAGGTCCAGCTCTTCGACTACCAGCTGACGGACGCCCAGGTCACCAAGCTCGCCGCGAAGCAGCCCGTCGACACCGGCCGGGCGGCCAAGCTGGTCTGGCCGCTGGACGAGACCGACCCCGCGGCCACCGCCGTGACCGGCCGCGGCCAGGCCACCGACGCCGTCCTCAAGGGCGGCGCCACCGCCGGCGCCGCCGGTGTCAACGGACGTGCCCTGACGTTCGACGGCGTGGACGACTACGCCACCACCGGCCGCCCGGTCCTGGACACCTTCCAGAGCTTCGCGGTCTCGGCCTGGGTGCGGCTGCCCAAGGACAAGGAGGCCCGGTCCATGATCGCGGTCTCCCAACTCGGCTCCGTACGAAGGAGTTTCGAGCTCTACCACTCCTCGGCGCTGGGCGGCTGGGTCTTCACCCGGCCGGAGGCCGACACCGCGGACGCGGCCCTGGTCCGCGCCACCCAGACCGTCTGCGCCGCGAACACCAACTGTGCGGCGGGCCGGTTCGGCGAGTGGAACCAGGTGGTGGGCGTCTACGACGCCGACGCCGGCAAGCTCCTGCTCTACGTCAACGGCGTCCTGCAGGCCAGCTCCGCCTTCACGAGCCGCTGGTCCTCCGAGGGACCGCTCACCATCGGCAGCGGCCTCACCACGGCCGGGGCCGTGAGCAGCCCCCTCAAGGGCGACACGGACGACGTCCGGCTGTTCGACCGGGCCGTGTCCGCCGACGAGGTGCGTCAGCTGTTCAAGCAGCGTCCGCTGGTCGGCGCCCGCTGGAAGTTCGAGTCGGCCGCCGGCAGCCCGCAGATCACCCCGGACGCCTCCGCCACCGGCGCGGGCATGACCCTGTACAACGGGGCCGCGACCGGTTCCGGCTGGGTGGACGGCGGTCTGACGCTGGACGGCGTCGACGACTACGCGGCCACCGCGACCGGCGTCCCGACCGTCGACACCAGCGCCAGCTTCACCGTCAGCGGCTTCGTCCAGGCCGCGGCCCAGCCCACCGGGAACGTCACCCTGCTCAGCGCACCCGGCACGACCAAGAGCGCCTTCGCGGTCCGGTATGTGCCAGGCTCCGGCGGCGCCGACCCGGGACGCTGGCGCATCGAGACCGCCGACGCCGACAGCTCCACCGCCACCGCCACCCAGGTGGAGAACGGACAGTTCTACAGCGTCCAGGACTGGACCCACCTGGCGGTCGTCTACGACGGGTTCGCCCGCGACCTGCGGCTCTACGTCAACGGCGAGCTCCAGGACGTCGCCTGCGCCGACGCCGACGAGAACGGCGAGCCCGATATGGCGGGCTGCACGGACATCGACTCGTCCGGCGAGAACGTCGTGACGTTCAAGGCCGCGCAGAACCTCCAGCTCGGCCGCGCCAAGACCGGTGCCACCACCTGGGGCGAGTACTTCCCGGGCACCGTGTCGGACCTGTGGACCTTCCAGGGTGCGCTGAGCGACGCGCAGATCAGCCGGCTCGCGGTCGGCATGCCGGGCGTGGCGACCGTCGTACCCGGCGACGACTGATCCCGTCCGTCCACCCATCCCCCGCGACGCCCGGCCCCGCACGAAGGGCCGGGCGTCGCGGGGCGACCCCGCTCCACCCACCCGGCCGTGGACCACGAGGGATGACCATGAGACCCGAACCACGCGGACTTCTCCGCCTTCTGCGACCTTTGCGCACCCCACGAGGACCGTTGCGCACCCCCCGACGCAAGCTCGCCCTGGCCACCGCCACGGTGATGACCGCGACCCTGCTCCAGGGCGTCGCCGCCCCGGCCCTCGCCGACGGCTGGCACAAGCCCGCACTGCCCGCCGCCGAGAAGCCGCTCGCCGGCGGCCCGGCGGGCAAGGCCGTGCCCCGCAAGGTCATGAAGACCCCCCGCACCCCGCAGGAAGCCCCGGCCACCGCCTGGCCGAAGCCCGGCGCGGCGACGGTCGACCTGTCGAAGACGCCGGCCACCGCGGCGACGAAGTCCGCGCCCCGGGTCAAGGGCCTGGCGCTGACGCTCGACGCGCAGGTCATGGGCGACAAGGCCGGCAAGGCGACCAAGAAGGCGGCCGTCGGCACGGTCGCCGCCCGTGTCCTGGACCGCGCGTTCGCGAAGAAGGCCGGCGTCGACGGCCCGGTCTTCACGCTGCACGCCGGCAGCGCGAAGGACGCCGGTCAGGTCCGCGCGGGCCTGGACTACTCCTCCTTCGCCGGGGCGTACGGCGGCGGTTACGCCGACCGGCTGCGGCTCGTCGAACTGCCGGCCTGTGTGCTGAGCACCCCGCAGCAGGCGCGCTGCCGCACCGCCAGGCCGGTCGACACGGTCAACGACCCCGAGACGAAGACCCTGACCGCGAAGGCGGTCACCCTCAGCGCCTCCTCGACCACCGTCCTCGCGGCGGTCGCCGGCTCCGGCAGCGGCCTGGGCGACTTCAAGGCCACCTCACTGTCCGCGTCCGCGAACTGGAGCACCGACCTCAACAGCGGCTCCTTCGCCTGGTCGTACCCGATGGCGGTGCCCCAGGTGCCGGGCGGGCTCGCCCCGAAGCTCTCGCTGTCGTACTCCTCCGGCGGGGTCGACGGCCGCACCGGCAACACCAACAACCAGTCCTCCTGGGTCGGCGACGGCTTCGACCTGTCGCCCGGCTACATCGAGCGCCGCTACAAGAGCTGCTCCGACGACGACGTCAAGAACGCCGACGGCAACGAGCCCGGCGACCTGTGCTGGGGCTACGACAACGCCGTGCTGCAACTCAACGGCGCAGGCGGCGAGTTGGTCCCCAGCGGCGCCAACTCCTGGAAGCTGAAGGACGACGACGGCACCAAGGTCGACCGGATCTACGGCTCGTCGTCGGACGTGCGCTCCAACGGCGCCCGCAACGACGAGTACTGGCGGGTGACGACGCCCGACGGCACGCAGTACTACTTCGGCTACAACCGGCTGCCCGGCTGGGCGAGCGGCAGCGAGACCACCGACTCCGCCTGGACCGTCCCCGTCTACGGCGACGACTCCGGGGAGCCCTGCCACGCAGCCGCCTTCGCGGACTCGTGGTGCCAGCAGGGCTGGCGCTGGAACCTGGACTACGTCGTGGACACGCACGGCAACGCCGTCGCCTACTACTACGACAAGGAGACCAACTCCTACGGCCGCAACCTCAAGGCGGCCGACGACACCCCGTACGTGCGCGGCGGCACCCTGGACCGCATCGAGTACGGCCTGAAGTCCACGGCCGTCTACTCGACGAAGGCGCTCGCCAAGGTCGACTTCACCAGCTCCGAGCGCTGCCTCCCCGACAGCCACACCGACTGCTCCTCGATCAGCAAGGACGCCTTCTACTGGTACGACACCCCGTGGGACCTGAACTGCGAGGCGGGCGCCGACTGTGACAACGGCCGCTCTTCGCCCGCCTTCTTCACCCGCAAGCGGCTGACCGACGTCACGACCGAGGTCCTCGTCTCCGGCGCCTACAGCAAGGTCGACGGCTACAAGCTCGCCCACCGCTGGGGCCAGGCCGACATCGACTACCAGCTGCTGCTGGACTCCGTGCAGCGCACCGGCTACGACGGCACCGCCTCGATCACCCTGCCGAAGGTCACCTTCGCCTACACCCAGCTCGCCAACCGGCTCGACAAGACCGGCGACGGGTGGGCCCCCTTCATCAAGGCCCGGCTGTCCAGCGTCGCCGACGAGTCCGGCGGTCAGATCGACGTCGGCTACTCGGCCCCGGTGTGCGACGCGAACGCGCTGCCGACCCCCGAGACCAACACCACCCGCTGCTTCCCGCAGTACATCGGCGGCAGCTCCACCACCGACCCCGAGCGGCAGTGGTTCAACAAGTACGTGGTGGACACGGTCACTTCGACGGACCGCACGGGCGGCGCCCCCGACCAGGTCACCATGTACGACTACCTGGACGGCGCGGCCTGGCACTACGACGACGCCGACGGCATGACCAAGGACAAGTTCAAGACCTGGTCCGACTGGCGCGGCTACGGCCACGTACGGGTGCGCACCGGCGGCCAGGGCGGCGCGCCGGCCATGAAGTCGCAGACCGACTCCTACTTCCTGCGCGGCATGGACGGCGACCGCAAGACGGCCTCCGGCGGCGCCAAGGACGTCAGCGTCACCCTGGGATCCGGCGAGGGCGACCCGATCACCGACCACTCCTCGACGGCCGGGTTCGCCTACAAGACCGTCAACTACTCCGGCCCCGGCGGCAAGGTGCTGTCCAAGACGGTGAGCCGCCCGTGGCACAAGGAGACCGCGAAGAAGGTCCGTGACTGGGGCGCCGTCACCGCCGACTTCAGCGGCACCGAGAACGCCAGGACCTGGACCTCCCTGGACGACGGGGCGGGAGCCGCCTGGCGGACCACCTCCACCACCGACACCTTCGACCCGGCGACCGGCCAGGTCACCCAGACCGACGACGCCGGCGACACCGGCACCGCCGCCGACGACCAGTGCACCCGCACCACGTACGTCGCCGGCAGTGCAGTCCTCAACACCCCGGTGCGCGTCGAGACGGTGGCCAAGGCGTGCGCCGCCGCCACCAGCCGCCCGGCCGACGTCCTCGCCGACACCCGCACCGCCTACGACGGCGGCGCCTACGGCGCGGCGGCCACGAAGGGCGACGCCACCCGCGTCGCCAAGCTCAAGAAGTACGACGGCAGCACCGCCGTCTACCTGGAGTCGAGCTCCACGTTCGACTCCTACGGCCGCATGCTCACCTCCACCGATCTGACCGCGGACGTCGCGGTCACCTCGGCGGGCGCGCTCACCCGGACCGCCCGCACCGACGGCCGGACCACCACCACGGTGTTCACCCCCACCTCGGGCTTCGCCACCGGCACCACGGTCACCATGCCGCCCGTCACGCCGGGCGACAGCAGCACCGCCACGACCACCTCGCAGACCTTCGAGGCGCTGCGCGGCCAGCCGCTGACCGAGACCGACACCAACGGCAAGGTCACCACGTACGCGTACGACCCGCTGGGCCGCAACACCAAGGTGTGGCTCCCGGACCGCACCACCGGCCAGACCCCGAGCTACGAGTTCGCCTACACCATCGCCGACGGCAAGCCGGTCGCGATCGGCACGAAGACCATCGGTGACAACGGAGCCCAGAACACCTCGTACGTCCTGTACGACGGCTTCCTGCGCCCCCGGCAGACCCAGGCGCCGGGTCCGAACGGCGGCGCCCTCCTGACGGACACCTTCTACGACGAACGCGGCTTGACCGCCAAGGAGTTCGCCTCCTACTACACCGACACCACCGCGCCCTCCACGACCCTGTTCAAGGTGGACGACGCGCTGAGCGTGGAGACGCAGAGCTGGCACGCCTACGACGGCCTCGGCCGCGAGACCGAGCTGAAGAAGGTCGCCGGCAACGGCGACGGCGGCACGGTCCTCGGCGTCACGAAGACGATCTACGGCGGCGACCGCACCACGGTCATCCCACCGGTCGGCGGCGCCGCCACCACCACGCTGACCGACTCACGCGGCCAGAACACCGAGGTCCGCGAACTCCACGCGCGCGCCGCCGACGCCGCCTACGACACCACGTCGTACGGCTACTCGCCGCGCGGCGAGCTGACGCGGGTCACCGACCCGGCCGGCAACGCCTGGACGTGGACGTACGACCTGCTGGGCCGGCTCACCGACACCACCGACCCCGACAAGGGCGCCGGCCACACCGACTACGACGACCGCGGGCTCGCGACCACTGCCAAGGACGCCCGCGGCACCGTCCTCGCCCACGTCTACGACGGCCAGGGCCGCCCGACCGAACTGCGCGAGAACTCCGCCACCGGCACCCTGCGCGCCAAGTGGGTCTACGACACCGTCAGCGGCGCCAAGGGCCACCTCGCGGAGTCCGTCCGCTACAGCGGCGGACAGGCGTACAGCACCAAGGTGCTCGCCTACGACCGGCTCTACCGGCCGCTGCGCACCCAGGTGACCATCCCCTCCACCGAGGGCGCGCTCCAGGGCACCTACCTGTCGGCGACCACGTACAACGCCTCCGGCACGGTGCAGGGCGTCGGCTACCCCAAGGCGGGCGCGCTGGCGGCGAACACCGTGGCCTACACCTACGAGGACGGCACGCTGCGGCCCGTCGGCGTCAGCGGCCCGCAGAACCTGACCGGCTCGACGTCCTACAGCTTCACGGGCAAGCCGCTGCAGTACTCCTTCGCCGCGAACGGCGGCAAGACGACGTACGAGACCAACGCCTACGAGTGGGGCACCCAGCGGCTGGCGACCTCGCGCGTCGACCGTCAGGACGTCGCGGGCGTCGACCAGTACAACACCTACAAGTACGACGAGGCGGGCAACGTCCTGTCCGTCTCCGACACCTCACGCTCCGGCACCGACAACCAGTGCTTCGCCTACGACTACCTGGGCCGCACGACCGAGGCGTGGACGCAGTCCACCACGGCCTGCGCGAGCGCCCCCGTCACCGGCGTGCTGGGCGGCCCGGCCCCCTACTGGGACTCCTACACCTACGACGTGGTCGGCAACCGGCTCACCGAGACCGGACACAGCACCACCGCCGGCGGGTCGGACACGAAGCGCGTCTACACCTACCCGAAGCCGGGCTCGCACAAGCTGAGCTCGGTCGACACCACCGCAGGCACGGTCAAGTCCACCGACAGCTTCACCTATGACGCCATCGGCGACACCCAGACCCGGCAGCTCGGCGACGGCACCTCCCAGACGCTTCTCTGGGACGCCGAGGGCCACCTCGCGAAGGTCACCCAGCCGGTGGAGGGCGGCAGCGACAAGATCACCGAGTACCTGTACGACGCCGACGGCAACCGGCTGATCGGCCGCACCCCGACCGAGACGACGCTCTACCTCGGCGCCACCGAAATCACCCTGGCCAAGGGCGCCACGACCGCCAAGGGCACCCGCTACTTCGACCTCGGCGGCGGCCACCAGGCCGTCCAGAGCGACGACGGCAAGATCTCCTTCACCCTGGCCGACCACCACGGCACCGGCCAGCTGTCCGTCGACGCCACCAGCCAGGCCCTCGGCCAGCGCCGCACCAAGCCCTTCGGCGACCTCCGCGGGACCGAGCCCACCACCTGGCCCGGCACCAGGGGCTTCGTCGGGGGCGCCGTCGACGCCTCGACGGGCCTGACCCACCTCGGCGCCCGCGAGTACGACCCGGCGACGGGCCGCTTCCTGTCGGTCGACCCGCTCTTCACGGCCACCGACCCGCAGCAGATGCACGGCTACACCTACGCCGACAACAACCCGCTGACCCACTCCGACCCGGCGGGCACGGAGATCGGCTCCCGGCCCAACTCCTGCCAGTACGACGTCAAGTACTGCAGCAAGCACCAGCAGCAGGAGGTCGGCTACGACCCGAAGACGGGCACGTCCGACTACCACCGCGGCAACATCTACAAGCGGCAGCAGGCCCGCAAGCGGGCGTGGGTGGCGTCGAACACGCCGGTCACGAACGACATGGCCAAGCTGTCCGACTACTTCTCCCGGAGCATGATCGGGGAGTTCTCGGACGACTTCTGGGACAACCCGGTCTACGAGAGCGCCGAGAAGGGCAGCGCCTGCTACGGGCGTGAAGGCTGCCGGCAGGCGTACAAGTACATCCTCGACAAGGGGGACGACGCCGATCCGGCGGTGGCCAAGGAGATCGCCGCCACCTACTGCGCCTACCACGCCGACCAGTGCGACGAAGAGGCCAAGGAGGTGGCCCGGGGCAAGGTCATCGAGGGCATCATCGGCGACGTCCTGCTGGCGTACCTGGGCGGAGCGGCGGGTGCGGAACGCCCACGGCCGTGCAACAGCTTCCTCCCCGGCACCGAAGTCCTCATGGCGGACGGCACGTCCAAGCCGATCGAGGAGGTGAAGACCGGCGACAAGGTCCTGGCCACGGACCCGAAGACCGGCCGCACCACCGTCAAGACGGTCACCGCCGAGATCACCGGCAAGGGCCTGAAGCATCTGGTCGGGATCACCCTGGCCCTCGAGGTCGACGGCGAGAAGGCGACCGCTTCGGTCACCGCGACCGACGGCCACCCGTTCTGGGCGCCGGCACTGGGCAAGTGGATCAACGCCACCGACCTCACCGCGGGCGAACTGCTCCGCACCTCCAAGGGGACCGAGGTACGGATCACCGCGGTCCGGCGGTGGACCGAGCAGGCCACGGTGCACAACGTCACCGTCGCCGACCTGCACACGTACTATGTGCTGGCCGGGAAGACGCCGGTGCTCGTGCACAACGCCACCCCGTGCGACCCGCCGCTGAAGTCGCTGCACCCGGACAGCTCGCTCGACAGGAGCTCGCTCGACTTCTGGCACAAGCAGGACACCAAGGACATCGTCCACTCGCTCAGGCCGGGAGCGCACGAGCCGCTGATCGCGAAGCCGGATGGAACGATCATGAACGGAAACACCAGAATCGCGGTGCTGCGCTCACGTGGGTACGACGTCGACTCGCTGCCGCGCGAGACCTACGGCAGCTCTCGGCCCATGTCGGACGAGGACTTCTGGGACATGGACCAGTGAACATCCGAGAGAGGTTCCTCGAGGTTCTGAACTCGGCGTCCAAGGAGACGTTCCTGCTGGTCATGGGCCACCGTCTCGGCATCTCGGCACGTGATGCGTTCGTCGGGGACCAGCCGCAAGGGATGCGGCAGGCCCAGGCCTGCAACGAGATGATGATCGCCATCTGGTCGCAGGTGCGGGCGCTGAAGGACGACGGGGCGCAGGGATACCCCGATGCGGACTTCCTGTCGGTGCTGCTGGAGAAGGCCGACGCGGGCGACGCGCGGCCGCACCTTCGGCACGCGATCGAGAGCGCCCTGCTCGCGGTCTGAGAAAGCGGGAGGAGCCCCGCCGGAACCCAAGAGGTTCCGGCGGGGCTCCTCCCGCTCACGGGTACCTGGTTCTCGCAGGTACCTCCGCTCACAGGTACTTCTTCAGCTCCCGTCGCGCCAGCGACCGCTGGTGCACCTCGTCCGGACCGTCGGCGATCATCAGCGTGCGGGCCCCGGCGTACAGCTCGGCCAGCGGGAAGTCCTGGCTGACGCCGCCCGCCCCGTGCAGCTGGATCGCCCGGTCGATGATGTCGACGACCGCGCGCGGCGTCGCGATCTTGATGGCCTGGATCTCCGAGTGGGCGCCCCGGTTGCCGACGGTGTCCATCATCCAGGCGGTCTTCAGCACCAGCAGCCGCAGCTGCTCGACCGTCACGCGCGCGTCCGCGATCCAGTTGTGGACCACGCCCTGCTGGGCCAGCGCCTTGCCGAAGGCGTCCCGGGACACGGCCCGGCGGCACATCAGCTCGATCGCCCGCTCCGCCATGCCGATCAGCCGCATGCAGTGGTGGATCCGGCCGGGGCCGAGCCGGGCCTGAGCGATGGCGAAGCCGCCGCCCTCCTCGCCGACCAGGTTCGTCACCGGCACGCGCGCGTGGTCGAAGACCACCTCGGCGTGGCCGCCGTGGGAGTGGTCCTCGTACCCGAAGACCTTCATGGCCCGTTCGACCGTGACGCCCGGGGTGTCGCGCGGGACCAGCACCATGGACTGCTGACGGCGGAGGTCGGCGCCCTCGGGGTCCGTCTTGCCCATCACGATGAAGATCCTGCAGTCCGGGTTCATCGCCCCCGAGATGTACCACTTGCGGCCGGTGATGACGTAGTCGTCGCCGTCGCGCTCGATCAGTGTGGTGATGTTGGTGGCGTCCGAGGAGGCGACCTCCGGCTCGGTCATCGCGAACGCCGAGCGGATCTCGCCCGCCAGCAGCGGCTCCAGCCACTGCTTCTGCTGCCGGTCGTCGCCGAACTGCGCGAGCACCTCCATGTTGCCGGTGTCCGGCGCGGCGCAGTTCAGCGCCGTGGGCGCGAGCTGCGGGGAGCGGCCGGTGATCTCGGCCAGCGGCGCGTACTGGAGATTCGTCAGACCCGCGCCGTGCTCGGCGTCGGGCAGGAAGAGGTTCCACAGGCCCTGCCTGCGCGCCTCGGCCTTCAGCTCCCCGACCACCGCCGGGGTGTCCCACGGCGAGGCCAGCAGCGCGCGCTGCTCCTCGGCTACGGCCTCGGCCGGGTAGACGTACTCGTCCATGAAGGCGAGCAGCTTGGCGCGGAGTTCCTCGGTGCGGGCGTCGAACGCGAAGTCCATGCCGGTCAGCCTTCCTGGAGAGTGGTCGTGCCGTGCTCGATGAAGACGGGGACGAGGTCCCCGATGCGGTCGAAGCCGCGCCCGACGGTCTGGCCGAGCGTGTAGCGGTAGTGGATGCCCTCCAGGATCACGGCGAGCTTGAACCAGGCGAACGCCGTGTACCAGGACACCGCCGAGACGTCCCGCCCGGAGCGCGCCGCGTACCGCTCGACCAGCTCGGCCGGCGACGGGTGCCCGGGGGCCGAGGCGGTCGTGGAGACGGGGGAGTCCGGCAGCTCCAGCGGGACGCTGTACATCACCAGCAGGCCCAGGTCGGTCAGCGGGTCGCCGAGCGTCGACATCTCCCAGTCGAGGATGGCCTTGATGCGGTCGTCGGAGCCGATCAGGACGTTGTCGAGCCGGTAGTCGCCGTGCACGACGGCCGGCGCGGGGGAGGAGGGCAGCGCCCGGCCGAGCGCCGCGTGCAGCTCGTCGATCCCGGCCAGGTCGCGGCTGCGGGACGCGTCCAGCTGCTTGCCCCAGCGGCGCAGCTGCCGGTCCAGGAAGCCCTCGGGCCGGCCGAAGTCGGCCAGGCCCACCTCGGCGGGGTCCACCGCGTGCAGTTCGACCAGTGTGTCCACCAGCGACAGCACCGCGTCCCGGGTGCGCTGCTCGCCGAGCGGGACGAGCTCGTCGGCCGTGCGGTACGGGGTGCCGTCGACGAACTCCATGACGTAGAAGGACGCCCCGGGCGCCGCCTCGTTCTCGGGGTCCTCGCACAGCAGCACCGGACGCGGCACCGGCACGCTCGTCGGATGCAGGGCGCTGATCACCCGGTGCTCGCGCTTCATGTCGTGCGCGGTGGCCAGGACGTGCCCGAGCGGAGGCCGCCGTACGACCCACTTCGCCTCGCCGTCGGAGACCGCGTAGGTGAGGTTCGACCGTCCGCCCTCGATCAGCCGGCCGGTGAGAGGGCCGTGCACCAGACCGGGACGCTCGCGCTCCAGGAGGGCGCGCAGCCGGTCGAGGTCGAGTCCGGGTGGGTGGTCGGGGCTCATGCGTCGCTCCTACGGACGGGTGAACGGGACCTGCCCATCATGCCGACCGGTCGGTATGGAGTCCAGTGGTAGCACCCAACATATCGGGTGACCCGGCTTGCGCGGCGCGCCGGCGCCCCGGAGGGTCGGACCCATGAAGGCCATCAGCTACGCCCGCTACGGCGGCCCCGAGACGCTCGTGTACGGGGACGTCCGCGACCCCAAGGTCGGCCCCGACGCCGTGCTGGTGAAGGTCCGGGCGGCGGCCGTCAACCCCGTCGACTGGAGGTGCCGCGAGGGGAGCCTTGACCCGATCCTCGACGCCGTGTTCCCGGTGGTGCCCGGCTGGGACGTCTCGGGGGTCGTCGTCCAGCTCGGGGCGTCCGTCACGGAGTACGCGGCCGGCGACGAGGTCATCGGCTACGTCCGCGAGGACTTCCTCTCCCGCGGCACCTTCGCCGAGTACGTCGCCGCCCCCGTGCGCACCCTCGCCCGCAAGCCGCGCAACCTCACCTGGGAGGAGGCCGCGGGCCTGCCGCTGGCCGGGCTCACCGCCTACCAGGTGCTGACCCGGGCCCTGCGGGTGAAGCGGGGCGAGACCGTGCTGGTGCACGCGGCGGCGGGCGGCGTCGGCTCCATCGCCGTGCAGCTCGCGCGGCATCTGGGCGCCCGGGTGATCGGTACGGCGAGCGAGGTCAACCACGGCTTCGTATGCTCGCTGGGCGGCGAGCCCGTGACCTACGGCGAGGGACTGTCCGAACGGGTGCGCGGGCTGGCCCCCGAGGGCGTGGACGCGGCCTTCGACACGGTCGGCGGCGACACCCTGAAGGTCTCCGCCAACCTGCTGGCCCCGGAAGGGCGGCTGGTGTCGATCGTCGACGGCGACGTCCTCGGCTACGGCGGCCGGTACTACTGGGTGCGGCCCGACGCCGAGGACCTCACCCGACTGGCGGAACTGGCGGAACAGGGCGTGGTGTCCGTGCACGTCAGCGAGACCTTCCCGCTCCAGCACGCGGCCGACGCCCACCGGCTGAGCCGGCGGGGCCGTGCCCGGGGCAAGATCGTGGTCACGGTGGACTGGGACGAGGAAGACGCGGGGGCGGGGGCGGGCGTCGGGTAGAGGGGGCGCGGTTCAGATTCAGCGCGCGGCCGACGCCCACGGGCCGAGTCGGCGGGGCCGTGCCCGGGGCAAGATCGTGGTCACGGTGGACTGGGACGAGGAAGACGCGGGGGCGGGGGCGGGCGTCGGGTAGAAGGGGTGCCGTTCAGAGGACCAGCGCCACGGCGCACACCGCCGTGGCCACCGCGCACAGCGCCGCCGCCGTGGCGTGCCGCGGGGCGAGGGCCGCCGGACTCGACGTGGCGGCGAGGGCGTGGATCCGGCGATGGGCGAGCAGCAGAAAGGCCAGCCACAGACCGCAGGCCAGCGCCCCGGCGAGGATCCCCAGCACCGACGCGCCGCCGTGCAGCGCGGCCTTCAGGGCGAGCACGGCGGCCACGGTGCTCGCGAGCGTCGTCCGCCGCCAGGCGAGCCGGGTCCGCTCGGGCTGCAGCCCGGGGTCGCGCGCCGGAGGCAGCACCTCGCCGCTCACCCCTCCCACCCCACCAGCACCACCACGACCATCGCCACGGCCACCACCGCGACCAGCACGCCCAGCAGCGCCGGGAAACGGGAGGCGGGCAGGTCCTCGCCCCGGCGCATCGCCCGCTCGCAGCGCATCCAGTGGTTCACCGCACGCAGGGAGCACAGCACGCCCGCCGCCAGCAGCGCGAGCGCCAGCCCGACCCGCCAGCCCCAGCGCAGGTCCGGCAGGAACTGGTCCACCGCGAAGCCCCCGCCGATCAGCGCGAGCGCGGTGCGCAGCCAGGCCAGGAACGTGCGCTCGTTCGCCAGCGAGAACCGGTAGTCGGGCGTGCTGCCCTCCTCCCGGATCTGCTCGGGCGCGAACCACAACCGGACGTTCTGTACGAACTCGATCACCCGCAGGACCCTACCCGTCGCCCGCCCGGCTCAGCGCGCCGCACGGTGCTCCCGGAGCCGGTGGTACGCCGCGAGCCCGTCCGGCACCCACGCCCATCCGGACAGGCGCCGTTCGACCTCCTCCTCGGGCAGGAAGTCGTGCCAGGCCACCTCCTCCGCCTGCGGGTTCACCGGCAGCGCACAGCGGACCTGGTAGACGGCCGACCACCAGCTCCCGGCGGCGCCGTCCTCGTACAGGAAGGAGAAGAGGAACTCCGGGCGGGGCAGACCGCTCACGCCCAGCTCCTCCTCGGCCTCCCGCAGGGCCGCGTCGTCGTAGCTCTCGCCCGCGCCGACCACCCCGCCGACGAACATGTCGTACAGGGAGGGGAAGACCAGCTTCGTCGGGGTGCGGCGGTGCACGAAGATCCGGCCCTCGGCGTCCCTGGCCTGGATGAACACACAGCGGTGGCGCAGCCCCTCGGCGTACGCCTGCCCGCGCGGGGCCTGTCCGACGACGCGGTCGTTCTCGTCGACGATGTCGAGGATCTCGTCAGCAGCGCTCATGGACCCATCCAAGCAGCTGCCCGGCCTCGGGCTACTGGGCTACTGCGCCTGGAAGTCCGGCACCTGCTCGCGCGGCGCCGTGCCGCGCGGCATCGCCGGGTGCAGTCCGAGGAGCACGATGCCCGCGACGATCGCCGCCAGCCCCGCCGCCTCCCAGGCCAGCGCGCCGGTGTCGGTGTGCAGCCGGTCGCCGAGGAAGCCGACCCCGCAGATGATCCCGGCGAGCGGCTGGGCCGCGGTCAGCGCGGGCAGCGACATCCGCAGGGGCGCCGTCTCGAAGGCGCTCTGCACCAGCACCAGCCCGGTCACCCCGAGGGCGAGCACCGCGTACGGCTGCCAGCCAGTCAGCAGCTCGGCGAGGCCGTCGGCGGAGAAACGCTGACCGCTGACCCGGGTCAGCGCGTCCTGGACGCCGTACAGCAGGCCGGCCGCGAGGGACAGCAGCACCGGGCCCGCGCTCAGCCGGGAGCGCTTGGCGTACGTGGTGAGCAGCAGGGCCGTTCCGATCATCACGCCGATGATCAGCCAGTGCCGCAGCGGATCCGTGACGGCGCTGCCGCCGCGTGGCTCGCCCGCCACGATGAAGGTGGTCACCCCGCCCGCGAGCAGGGCCAGGCCCGCCCAGCCCTGGCGGCCCAGCGACTGCTTCGTCTGGTGGCGGGAGAGCGCGAGGGCGAAGAGCAGGTTCGTCGCGAGCAGCGGTTCCACCAGGGAGATCTCGCCCTGACCGAGCGCGATCGCGCCCAGCACCATGCCGGCCACCATCAGGCCGATGCCGCCGAGCCAGCGCGGCACCTTCATGAGGTCGAGCAGCAGCCGCGGCGAGAGGAAGTCGCCGAGCGGCGCCTTCTGCGCCGCGTTCTGCTGGAGCACGAACCCGAAGCCCAGGCAGCAGGCGGCGCTCACGGCGAGTACCAGAACCAGAACCGACACGCTGCGTACCTCGATCATCCGGTCGGACCACGGACGGGGTGCGTAGGGGCCGACTGTAGCGTCCCGGCGCCCTCAGTGCCCCTGGGAGTGCCCAGAACTGTGCTCCGGGGTTTATCCGGTCGCCTGCTTCCGGGAGTACCCGGAACCGGGCGGTTGACTCGGCCGCGGGCACCCGGGGGCGGGGCCGGGGGTGCGCGGCGGCCGTACGACCATGGTGTGCGCTGCGGCCGTGCCACGCCATGGCGTACGCCACACCGAGACCGTCGCCCCTCGGCCGCGGCGGGTCCCATCTGGGGTGGAGAATCCTCAAGTTCCCCGCACTGAACGGTAGTTGACACCTGTCACGGATTTCCTGCGCTTGACGGTAAGCGCTGGCTACGGATTTGCTGTGAGTGATCGGCCGCTCGCGGGCCGACGCCAGAGCAGCCGCCGAGGAAACACGAGGAAGTCCCGCGGTGCCCTTACCGACCTCCGACCCGGCCCTCGACGACACCCGACTCGGCGCCGCCCGCGCCGCGTTGGCCCAGGGCCGCCGACAGCCCGCCCGCGCCCTGCTCGCCCGCACCGGCGACGACTGGGACCGCCGCGCACACCGGGTCGCCGTCCTCGCCCTCGATCCGTACGCGGCCGCCTGGGCCCACGAGTGGCTGCTCGACGAACCCGGCTGCGCCGACGCCGCCGTCCTGCTCGCCCTGGCCCGGGTCACCCGGGCGCTGCGCGGCAAGGAGGACCCAGCCGTCGCCCGGGCGGCCTGCCGGGGGGCCGCCGCGCTCGCGCCCGCCGACCCCACGCCCTGGCTCGGCCTCCTCCTGCTGGAGCGGGACGCCGGGCCGCAGACCGTCCGGATCTTCGAGGAGGTCCGCTCCCGGCACCGCGACCACCACCACGCCCACCACCTGATGGTCGCCCGGCTCGCCGAGCGCCGCGCGGACGGCGGCCCGGACCCGCTGCACGAGGTCTACGAGTTCGCCGCCTGGGCCGCCGAGCAGGCGCCCGCCGACTCCCCGTTGGCCATCCTCCCGGTCGTCGCCCACGCCGAGCGCTACCGCGTCCTGGCCGCGCACGGCTTCGCGCCCGCCGACCCCGCCGCCTGCGGGCACTGGCGCGACGGCCGGGCCCGGGACGTGATGAAGGCCGCCTTCGACTGGTGGCTGGAGTGGGAGCACGACGGCCGGGAGCACGACGGCCACCCCCGCCATCTGATCGACCTGAACTTCCTCGCCCACGCCAAGGTCTGCGAGGGCAGCGGCGCCGAGGCCGCCGCCCTCTTCCACCGCATCGGACGGCACGCCACCCCCGAGCCCTGGTCCTACCCGCACCGCGACCCGTACGCGGCGTTCCACGCGGCCCGCGCCGCCGCCGTCCGCGACGTCTGAAAACGGGGTGAGAAGTGATGACGGAATTCTGACGGCCACCCTGGATCGCTGGCCCCGCCGGGCCCCCGAGTGCTCGAATGGAAAGGTGAACCCCGAACCATCCGGCCCGCCCGAGCCGTCCGGAGCCCCCGTGGCGTCCGGCCCGCCCGGGCCCGCAGGTCCGCCCGAGCCGTCCGGAGCCCCCGTGGCGTCCGGCCCGCCCGGGCCCGCAGGTCCGCCCGAGCCGTCCGGAGCCCCCGTGGCGTCCGGCCCGCCCGGGCCCGCAGGTCCGCCCGAGCCGTCCGGAGCCCCCGTGGCGTCCGGTCCGCCCGGGCCCGCAGGTCCGCCCGAGCCGTCCGGAGCCCCCGTGGCGTCCGGTCCGCCCGGGCCCGCCGGTCCGCCCGAGCCGGCCGGTCCGCCAGAGCCGTCCGGAGGCCCCGCGGCGTCCCGCGACCGGGGCGCCCCCGTCGGGCGCCGTGTCTTCCTTGGCACCCTCGCCCTCGGCGCCGTGGGGGTCGTCGCCGCGCCCCCGCTCCAGCGCGGCCTGGAGGCCTTCCTCGGCAGCGCCGCCGACAAGGACCCCACCGGCCTCACCGGCCTGCTCCCCAACGGCGGCGGCTTCCGCTACTACTCGGTGACCTCCTCCGTCCCGCACAGGAACGCCACGAACTACCGGCTCACCGTCGACGGCCTGGTCGACCGCCCCACCGCCTACACCCTGGCCGACCTCAAGGCCCTGCCGCAGACCCGGATGGTCAAGGACGTCCAGTGCGTCACCGGCTGGCGGGTCCCCGGCACCCCCTTCGAGGGCGTCCGGCTCTCCGCCCTCCTCGACGCGGCCGGCGTGCAGGCCACGGCCGGCGCGATCCGCTTCACCTGCTTCGACGGCGCCTACACCGAGAGCCTCACCCTGGCCCAGGCCCGCCGCGCCGACGTCCTCGTCGCGCTGCGCATGCAGGACAAGGACCTCGGCCACGACCACGGCGGCCCCGTCCGCCTCTACGTCGCGCCCATGTACTTCTACAAGTCCGCCAAGTGGCTCTCCGGCATCACCGTCACCGAGAAGGTGAAGCCCGGCTACTGGGAGAACCGCGGCTACGACGTCGACGCCTGGGTCGGCCGGTCGAACGGACGGGACGATGAGCCTACGAGCTGAGGCGCCGCCCGGCGCCCCGACCGTGCGCCGTTTCACCCGCGCCGAGCGGTGGGTGCACCGCACCACGGCCCTGCTGATGGGCGTGTGCGTGGTGACGGCCGCCTTCCTGTACATCCCCGAGTTCGCGCAGCTCGTGGGCCGCCGTGAGCTGGTGGTCCGCGTCCACGAGTGGGCGGGCCTCGCCCTGCCCGTGCCCGTCCTCGCGGGCCTCGCCTCCCGCGCCTTCCGCGCCGACCTCGGACACCTCAACCGCTTCGGCCCGCACGACCGCCGCTGGCTGGGCGCGGCCCTGCGCAGGGACAAACGCCGGGAGTCGCGTCCCGCGGCCAAGTTCAACGCCGGGCAGAAGATCTACGCGGCCTGGATCGCCGGGGCGACCCTCGTGATGCTCGGCACGGGTCTGCTGATGTGGTTCACCCATCTCACCCCGATCATGTGGCGCACCAGCGCGACCTTCGTCCACGACTGGCTGGCCCTGACCGTCGGTGTCGTCCTGGCCGGCCACATCGGCATGGCCCTGGGCGACCCGGAGGCCCGCCGCGGCATGCGCACCGGCTCGGTGAGCCGCACCTGGGCCGAACGGGAACACCGCCTGTGGCGCCCCTGAGGGCGAAACCCGCCCTGGCCGGCGCTCCTTCGCGGAGATCGTCCGCTGCGCCGCCGGCCCGGACGTCGTCCTGGTCGGCAGGCGCCCGGAACTCCTCGACCCGATCGCGCGGGAACGGGCGCGGGTCACGGCGACGATCGATGACCTGACCGCCGCCCGTGACATCCTCGACTCCCTCGTGGGCCGCCCCCGGCACGCGAGGTGACCTTCAGCCGCCGAAGTCCAGCAGCACCTTGCACGAGCGCCCCCGGTCGGCGGCCAGCGCGAACGCCGACTCCGCCTCCCGTACCGGAACCACCGCGCTGACCAGCCCGTCGAAGGCGGACTCCGCCGCCAGCAGGGCCAGGGCGTCGTCGAACTCGGCGTCGAAGCGGAACGCCCCGCGCAGCTCGATCTCCCGGCTGACCACCAGGTTCCCCGCGAACGGGCTCTGTCCCGGCGGCAGCATGCCGAGCTGCACCACGACCCCGCCGCGCCGCACCAGCCGCAGGCAGGTGTCGAGCCCGGCGGCCACCCCGGACGCCTCGACGGCCACGTCCACCTCCGCCGGCCACCCGGGATCCCCCGGCTCGTCGGCCCGTACGACGGTGTCGGCGCCGGCCGTCCGCGCGTACCCGAGGGCGGCGGGCAGCAGGTCGGTCACGGTCACCCGGGCCGCGCCGGCCGCCTTCGCCGCCGCGACCACCAGGCAGCCGATCGGCCCGGCGCCGGTGACCAGCACATGCCGGCCGGCCACCGGCCCGGCCCGCCGCACCGCGTGCAACGCCACCGACAGGGGCTCGGCGAGCGCGGCCCGCCGCGGATCCAGCCCCGGCGGCAGCGCCCGCACCTGTTCGGCGGGGACGACGATCTCTGCCGCGAACCCGCCCTGGACGTGCGGCGTCCGGGCCGCACTGCCGAGGTAGCGGGTGTCGCGGCAGACGTTGCGCCGCCCGTCAGCGCACTCCGGGCACACCCCGCACGGGGTGGCGGGGTGCACGGCGACGGCCGTGCCGGGACGCAGGCCCGGCGGGCCGGCCGAGCCGTGGGCGACCACCGTCCCCACCACCTCGTGCCCCAGCACCATCGGCTCCGTCAGCCGGAAGTCGCCGACCCCGCCGTGCCGCCAGTAGTGCAGGTCGGAGCCGCAGACCCCGCCGTAGCGGATGGCGACGAGCACCTCGCCCGGGCCGGGCGCCGGGGACGCCAACTCCTCGACGCGCAGGTCGCCCCGACCGTGGATCACACAACCCAGCATCCGTCTCACGCCCCTTCAGAGCACACTCGTCATACCGCCGTCCACGTACAGCACCTGCCCGCTGACGAAGTCCGCCGCGGGAGAGACGAGGAACAGCACCCCGCCCACCAGGTCCTCGGTGCGGCCCCAGCGTCCGGCCGGGGTGCGGCGCCGCACCCACGCGCTGAACTCCTCGTCCCGGACGAGAGGCCGCGTCAACTCCGTCTCGATGTAGCCGGGGCCGAGACCGTTGACCTGCACGCCGTGCGGCCCCCAGTCGGCGCACATGCCCTTGGTGAGCATCTTCAGCGCGCCCTTGGCAGCCGCGTAGGGCGCGATGCCGGGGCGGGTCACCTCGCTCTGCAGCGAGCAGATGTTGACGATCTTCCCGTGGCCGCGTTCCGTCATCCGGCGGGCAGCTTCCCGGCCGACCAGGAACGCGCTGGTGAGGTTGGTGTCGAGGATCCGGTGCCAGTCGGAGTCGGTGAACTCCAGGAGCGGGGCGCGCAGTTGCATGCCCGCGTTGTTGACCAGGATGTCGAGCGGGCCGACCCGGTCCTCGACGTCCGCTATCCCGGCGGCCACCGACGGGCCGTCGGTGACGTCGAAGGCGGCCACGTGGACCCGGTCGCCGGGCAGCTCCGCGGCGGCCCGCGCCAGGCGCTCGGCGTCGCGTCCGTTGAGGACCACCGTGCAGCCGGCCTCCGCCAGGCCCCGGGCCAGCGCGAGGCCGATGCCCCGGCTGGAGCCGGTGACCAGGGCGGTCCGGCCGCTGATGTCGAACAGCGGGTGACTCATCCCCGTCCCCCTAGACGACGAGGGAGAGGAGCAGGACCAGGCCGCCCGCGACCACGGAGATGATGGTCTCCATGACCGACCAGGTCTTGATGTTCTGGCCGACGCTGAGCCCGAAGTACTCCTTCACCAGCCAGAACCCGGCGTCGTTGACATGACTGAAGAAGAGCGAGCCGGCGCCGATGGCCAGGACGAGCAGGGCCGCGTGCGTCGTCGACATGTCGGCGGCGAGCGGCGCGACCAGGCCGGCCGCGGAGATCGTCGCCACGGTCGCCGAGCCGGTCGCCAGCCGGATCGCCACCGCGATCAGCCAGGCCAGCAGCAGGGCCGGGATCGACCAGTCCTTGGAGATGTCCAGGACCATCTGGCCCACACCGGAGTCGATCAGCGTCTGCTTGAAGCCGCCGCCCGCGCCGACGATCAGCAGGATGCCCGCGATCGGCGCGAGCCCCTTCTCGACGAGCTGAGAGATCCGCTCCTTGCTGAAGCCCGCGGGCCGGCCCAGCGTGAAGATGCCGACGAGGACGGCGGCCAGCAGCGCGATCAGGGGCGAGCCGACGACGTCGAAGACGCGCTGCACGGTGTTCTCTTTGTCGTCCACGACGATGTCGACCAGCGCCTTGGACAGCATCAGCACGACCGGCAGGAGGATCGTGGCGAGCGTGGCCTTGAAGCCGGGCCTTCTCTCCAGGTCCTCCGACGGGCGCTGGGGGATCATGCGCTCGGGGGCGGGGACGTCCACCCAGCGGGCGGCGATCCGGGAGAACAGCGGACCGGCGATGACGACCGTCGGGACGGCGATGAGCACGCCGAGCGCCAGGGTGACGCCCAGGTTGGCGCCGACCGCGTCGATCGCGACCAGCGGGCCGGGGTGCGGCGGGACGAGGCCGTGCATCACCGACAGACCGGCCAGCGCCGGGATGCCGATCCGCATCAGCGAGTAGTTGCCGCGCTTGGCGACCATCAGCACGACCGGTATCAGCAGCACCACGCCGACCTCGAAGAACAGCGGCAGACCGATCACCGAGGCGATCAGCACCATCGCCCACGGCATCGAGCGCCCGCCGGCCTTGGCGAGGATGGTGTCGACGATCTGGTCGGCGCCGCCGGAGTCCGCGAGCAGCTTGCCGAGGATCGCGCCCAGCGCGATCAGTACGCCCACGCCGGCGACGGTGGAGCCGAGGCCGGTGGTGAAGGAGGCGATGGCCTTGTCGAGCGGCGCCCCGGCGAACGCGCCCAGCGCGAGCGAGCCGATGGTCAGCGCCAGGAAGGCGTGCAGCTTGAACTTGGTGATGAGCAGGACGATCACAGCGATGCCCGCCAGGACGGCGATGCCCAGCTGTGCGTGGCCGGCCGAGGTGATGGGCTCGGCGGTGTCCGCTGCCAGCATCTCGACGCTGAGTCTGGTCACGGGAGTTCCCTTGCAGGTATGGGGATGGGGGAGGGGTGTTGCCGGGGTGGAGCGGGTGGAGCGGGTGGTGCGGGTGGTGCGGGGTGGTTCGGGGGGTGGTTACCGGGGCCGGGCGTCGGGCAGCTCGTCGAGCGCCCTCGCGGCCCGGTCGGTGATCTCCTCGGGCGTGCCGCGGACGTCGACCGCGACGCCCGCCTCGTCCGCCTGGAGGGGCTGGAGCGTGGCGAACTGCGAGTCCAGCAGCGCGGTCGGCATGAAGTGACCCTGACGGTGCGCCATGCGGTCCTCGATCAGCGCGCGGTCGCCCGCCAGGTGCACGAAGACGACGCCGGGGGCGGCGGCCCTGAGCCGGTCGCGGTACGACCGCTTCAGCGCCGAGCAGCTGACCACCCCACCGAGCCCGGCCCGCCCGTCCGCCCAGGCGCCGATGGCGTCCAGCCACGGCCACCGGTCGTCGTCGTCGAGCGGGGTGCCGGCCGACATCTTGGCGATGTTGGCCGGCGGGTGGAAGTCGTCGCCCTCGGCATACGGGACGCCGAGCCGGGCGGCGAGCAGCGGACCGATGGTGGTCTTGCCCGTGCCGGCGACGCCCATCACCACGACGACGTGGGGGGTACGCATCTGTTGCCTCGCTGTCTTCCTCGACACCTGACGTCGTTGGACGCCGACGACACTGAATCCGATTAGGTACGACCAATTCAAGAGTCTGTGACGAATAAGTCTGACTTTTTGGCTCCGTGATCTACCCCGTACTCTGAGTGCATGACCACTCCGGGCCGGGGTCTGCACGGCCAAGTACTCGACGCCCTGGGTCCCGCCATCACCGCGGGCGAATACCCGCCGGGCAGCGTCCTGCGCACCGACGAGCTGGCCCAACGCTTCGACGTCTCCCGCTCGGTGATGCGCGAGGCGGTCCGCGTCCTGGAGTCCATGCACCTGGTCGAGTCCCGCCGCCGGGTGGGCGTGACGGTACGTCCGAAAGCCGAGTGGAACGTCTACGACCCGCAGGTCATCCGCTGGCGCCTGGCCGGCGCCGACCGCCCGCACCAGCTGCGCTCGCTCACCGTCCTGCGCTCGGCGATCGAGCCGGTCGCGGCGGGGCTGGCGGCGAAGCACGCCACGGCGGAGCAGTGCGCCGAGCTGACCGAGTGCGCGCTCGGCATGGTGGCGAACTCACGCGGCCACAGACTGGACGGCTACCTCGTCCACGACATGGCCTTCCACCGGGTGATCCTGGCCGCCTCCGGCAACGAGATGTTCGCCCGCCTGGGCGACGTCGTCGCGGAGGTCCTGGCCGGCCGCACCCACCACGAGGTCATGTTCGAGGACCCCGACCCGGCCGCCGTCACCCTGCACGTCCAGGTCGCGGAGGCGGTCCGCGAGGGCGACGCGGCCCGCGCGGAGCACCTCACCCGCGAGATCACGGTCGGCGCCCTCCACGAACTGGACATCCTGGCGCCGTGACACCGGCCTGACGGGGCGCTGTTCGGGCTGTTCGGGCAGTTCGGCCTATCCGGTCATGCGAGCTCTTCGGGGAACTCCCCGTCCACGTACGCCCACGCCCCGGCCACCCGTTCGAACCGGCTGCGCTCGTGCAGCGCACCGCCCCGGTAGGACGCCCGGAACTCCACCGTCCCGGTGGTGTGGAACGCGCTCCCGTCGGCCGTGCCGAGGATCTCCAGCCCCGTCCACCGCATCCCCGGATCGAGCTCGAGCCGCTCCGGCCGCGTCCGCGGATGCCAGGTCCGCAGCAGATACCCCGCGTCCCCCTTCACGAACGCGCTGTACCGCGACCGCATGAGCGCCTCGGCGGTGGGGGCGGCTTCGGCGCCCGAGTGGTAGCGGCGGCAGCAGGCCTCGTACGGCTCGCCCAGACCACAGGGGCAGGCGGTGGGTGCGGCGGAGGCCCGCTGTCGCGGCCGGGCGGTGCGTCGGGACATGGTCGTCATTGTGCCGGTCGGGACGCACCCCGGACCGGCCGGGGGGGACGGCGGGGCCTGACGGACCTCGGCTAGGGGCGGGCGTAGGGCCGGGTCATGATCTCCATGTTGTGGCCGTCCGGGTCGTCGAAGTACGCGCCGCGACCGCCGAACAGGCGGTTGATCTGCCCGGGTTCGGTGTGGCCGGGGTCGGCGTAGTAGGTGACGCCGACCGCTGCCAGCCGGGCGATCATGGTGTCGAACCGCTCGTCGGGCACGAGGAACGCGTAGTGCTGCGACTGGATCGGCTCGTCACGCTTCTCGTAGTAGTCGAGCGTCACGCCGTTGCCGAGGTCGACGGGGAGGAACGGCCCGAAGGGAGCGCCGACCTCCAACCCCAGGATCACGGCCAGGAACTCGGCGGACAGCTGCCGGTCCCTGGCGTAGACGGCCGTGTGGTTCAACTGGACGGAGGCCGCCGGCTGTTCGGGCGCGTACGGATACTGCTGTTCGTTCGGCATGCGGGTGTGTGTCTCCGGGTCTGGGGATCCGCTGGGACGGGCGCCGCGACGGGCGCCGGGCAGAAAGACTCGGAAACGGGGGCGGGGCCCTTGCCCGCCTCGCGCTCACGCCGAGGCCGGGAACCCCACTCGTGCATGGCCCATGGCCGACCCGGCAGTCACCCGACCGACCCTAGTGATCACCACGGGCCGAGACAACGCCGTTCCAGGCCTGTTCTAAGCCTGTTCCAGGCCTGTTCTCAGCCTGCTCTAGGCCGACTCCGCGCCCCGTGGCGCCGACGGGACCGGCAGCGGCGGCAGCGACGTCCCGTACACCCACGCGTCGAACAGGTCGTCCAGCGGCTCCGGTGCGAAGCGTGCCGCGTGGGCGGTGAACGTCGAGGTCGTCACCGACCCGCCGCGGTGCAGGCCGAGCCAGGCGCGCAGCATCCGGAAGAACGCGTCGTCGCCCATCGCGCAGCGCAGCGCGTGCACGGTGAGGCCGCCGCGCTCGTAGAGCCGGTCGTCGAACATCGACTTGCGGCCGGGGTCGGCCAGGCGCAGGTCCTGCGGCAGCGAGGACAGCAACCGGTGGGCGGCGGCGGCGAGTTGCTGCGCGCTGCGACCGCCCGACCGCTCCGACCACAGCCACTCCGCGTACTTCGCGAACCCCTCGTTCAGCCAGATGTGCCGCCAGTCGGCGATGGACACGCTGTTGCCGAACCACTGGTGTGCCAGCTCGTGCGCCACCAGCCGCTCCGAACCCCGCGCCCCGTCCACGTGGTTGGCGCCGAACAGCGACAACCCCTGTGCTTCGACGGGGACATCGAGCTCCTCCTCCGTCACCACCACCGCGTACTCGTCGAACGGGTAGGGCCCGAAGAGCTGTTGGAAGAGATGCATCATCCCGGGCTGGCGCGCGAAGTCCCGCGAGAACTCCGCCAGCAGCTGCGCCGGAATGTGCCCGTGCTGCGGGACGCCGCCGAGCCCCGGATCGCCCAGCAGCACCGTCTGGTACTTGCCGATCGACAGCCCGACGAGATAGCTCGACGTCGGCGCCGCCTGCTCGTACACCCACGTGGTCGTCGAGGCCTTCGTGGTCCGCGTCAGCAGCCGGCCGCCCGCCACCACCGAGTACGACGACGGCGTCGTGATCGAGATCAGGTACGACGCCTTGTCCGCCGGCCGGTCGTTGCACGGGTACCAGGACGGCGCCCCGACGGGCTGGCTCGCCACCAGCGCCCCGTCGCCCAGCTCCTCCCAGCCGATCCCGCCCCAGGGGCTGCTCACCGGCTTCGGATTGCCCGACCAGTGCACCTCCACCGTGAAGGCCGCTCCGGCGCGGATCGGCTTCGCGGGACGGACGCGCAGTCTGCCGCCCCGGTGCGTGTAGTGCGGCTGCCGCCCGTCCACCCGGACCCGGCCGATCTTGAAGTCGGCCAGATTCAGCTGGAATTCGGCGAGCGGCGACCGCCCGGCTATCGCGTTGATCCGCGCCGTGCCGGACAGCCGGTTCGGCCCGGGCCGGTAGTCCAGCGCGAGCTCGTAGCGGTGCACCCGATACCGGGAGTCACCGTTGCCCGGAAAGTACGGGTCCGGACCTACCGCCTGCTGAACTGCCACTTCCCCGTCCGCTCCCTGACCTGTGCTCGAACCACCCCGTGCCGGCGCACCGCCCGCCGACGCCGGGTGGCCCGCCCTCAGGGACGCCATGCCTCGATCGGATTGCCGAGCCAGCGGGTGTCGTCCGGGACGGACTCCGCGGCCATGACGAGCGACGCGGGACCCAGGGTCGTACGGGCCCCGATCGTGCTGCCGGGCAGCACGATCCCGCCCGGGCCCAGCGTGGCGCCCTCACGGAGAACAACAGTATCCGTCCGCAAGATCCGGTCGTGGAAGAGGTGAGTCTGCAGGACGCACCCACGGTTGACCGTCGCCCCGTCCTCCAGGGTCACCAGGTCCGACTCGGGCAGCCAGTAGCTCTCCACCCACGTGCCCCGGCCGATCCGCGCCCCGAGCCCGCGCAGCCAGGCCGTCAGCACCGGCGTGCCCGGCACGGCGCCCGCCAGCCACGGCACGGCCACCACCTCGACGAACGTGTCCGCCAGCTCGTTGCGCCACACGAAGGAGCTCCACAGCGGATGCTCCCCGCTGCGGTGCCGCCCGACGAGCAGCCACTTGGCGACGATCGAGAGCAGCGCGCCCGCCGCACCCGCCCCGAGCAGCACGAACCCGGCCAGCAGCGGCGCCCAGGCGCCCAGCGCGCACAGCGCCGCCACCGTCAGCACGGCCAGTCCCGCCGAGCAGAACACCGGCACGATCCGGCACAGCTCCACCAGCGCGCGCGCCCACAGCAGCCGCGCGGGCGGCTCGTAGGTCCGGCTCTGGTCGCCGTCGGTCGTGTTCCGCGGCAGCTTCACCGGCGGCAGCCCCAGGTAGGAACTGCCCTTCTTCGCCTTCTTCGGCGTCGCCGACAGCACGCCCACCAGACCGCCGTCCGGGACGCTGCGCCCCGGCGCGGTCATCCCCGAGTTGCCGAGGAACGCCCGCCGCCCGATCTCCGCGCGCCCGATCCGCATCCAGCCGCCGCCGAGCTCGTACGGCGCGGTCAGCGTGTCGTCGGCCAGGAACGCGCCCTCGCCGACCGTGGTCAGGCTGGGCAGCGCCAGCACGGTCGACACCTCGGCGCCCTTGCCGATCCGCATCCCGAGCAGCCGCAGCCACACCGGCGTGACCAGCCCGGCGTACAGCGGGAAGAGCGTCTCCCGCGAGCGGTCCATGAGCTGCGTGACCGTCCAGGCCTGCCAGCCGATCCTGCTGTGCGTGGGATGCGTGCCCTCGCGCAGACCGAGGCTCAGCAGCCGTACGGCGATCAGCAGCATCACCGCGTACGCCAGCCCGAAGGCGAGCGTGGCCGGCACCAGGGCGAGCGCGGCGCCCCGCAGCGCCTCGCCGAGCCCGTCGCCCGGCGCCACGAACCGGCTCGCCGCCAGCAGGGCCGCACCCGCCGCCAGCACCGGCAGCGAGGTCAGCGCGAAACCCGTCAGGCCGTACATCACCCGCCAGTACGTGCCCCGCGCGGGCCGTTCCTTGGGCCAGTTGCGCTTGGCCTTGCCGAGCTTCACGGCCGGGGCGCCCGCCCAGCGCTGCCCGGTCGGGATCTGGCCGGTGACCGCCGAGCCGGGGGCCACCTCGGCGCGCTTGCCGACGCGGGCGCCCGGGAACAGCATGCTGCGCGTGCCGACCACGGCGTGCGCACCCACCTTGACCTGGCCGATCTCCAGCCGGTCACCGTCCAGCCAGTGGCCGGACAGGTCCACCTCGGACTCCACCGCCGCGCCCCGGCCCAGCTTCAGCAGGCCGGTGACCGGCGGCAGCGAGTGCAGGTCCACGTCCGGACCGACCTTGGCGCCCAGCGCCCGCGCATACCGCTCCAGCCAGGACCCGGTCAGCGAGGTCGCCCCGCTGAACTCGGCCAGCCGCTCCGCCGTCCACAGCCGCAGGTGCACGCTGCCGCCGCGCGGGTACCGGCCCGGCTGCACACCGCGCAGCAGCAGCCGCGCACCGCCCGCGGCGATCGCGAGCCGTCCGGGCGGGCTGAACAGCAGCAGGGCGCCGGAGCCGACCAGCCACCAGGGGGCGGTCGGCAGCCAGCCGTACGCGGGCAGCAGGTTCCCGACGATCGTCAGCGGCACCGTCCAGCGCAGCCCCAGCAGCGTGAACAGCGGAACGAGCAGCAGGAGCTGCAGGACCTTGGCGCGCAGCGGCACCGGGGCGACGACCCGGGCCGCCCCGTCGTCCTGCGCGGACTCCTCCAGGTGCCGGGCCAGCTTGCGCAGCGTGGGCTGCTGGTAGATGTCGAGGACGGCCGCGCTCGGGTAGCGGGTGCGCAGCCGCGTCGTCAGCTGGGCGGCGGCGAGGCTGCTGCCGCCGATCGCGAAGAAGTCGTCCCGGGCGCTGGACACGGGGATGCCGAGGACTTCCGTCCACTGCTCCGCCAGCCACGCCTCGGTGCCGTAGAGCTGCTCGGCCGGGCCGCCCGTCTCCAGACCTTCCAGGGGCCACGGCAGGGCGTTGCGGTCGACCTTGCCCGACGTACGGGTCGGCAGGTCCTGCACGGGCGCGAGGAGCGGCACCAGGGCCGCCGGCAGTTCGGCCCGCAGCCGCTCCACGGCCGCCGCCTGGTCCCAGCCGTCCTGTGTGACGACATAGCCGACGAGGAGCTGGTTGCCGCTGCGCGCGGTCCGCACGGCGGCAGCGGCGCCCGCGACGCCCGGCAGCGCCTGGAGCGCCGCGTCCACCTCGCCCAGCTCGATGCGCCGCCCGCCCAGCTTGATCTGCTCGTCGGCCCGCCCGAGGAAGACGAGCCCCTCGGCGTCGGCCCGCACCAGGTCACCGCTGCGGTACGCCCGCTCCCAGCCCAGCGACGGGAGCGGGGCGTACTTCTCCGCGTCCTTCTCGGCGTCGAGATACCGGGCGAGCCCGACCCCGCCGATCACCAGCTGACCGCTGGCGCCCATCGGCACGGGCTCCCCGGCCTCGTCCACGACGGCCAGTTCCCAGCCCTTCAGCGGCAGCCCGATCCGGATCGGCTCCTCGCCGGACATCAGGGAGGCGCAGGCGACGACGGTCGCCTCGGTCGGCCCGTACGTGTTCCAGACCTCCCGCCCCTCCGTCACCAGCCGCTGCACCAGCTCGGGCGGGCAGGCCTCGCCGCCGAAGATCAGCAGCCGTACGTCGTTGAGGGTCTCCGGCTCCCAGAGCGCGGCCAGCGTCGGCACCGTGGAGACGACGGTGATCTCCTGCTCGACCAGCCAGGGCCCCAGGTCGGCGCCGCTGCGGACCTGAGAGCGGGGCACGGGCACCAGACAGGCCCCGTACCGCCAGGCCAGCCACATCTCCTCGCAGGAGGCGTCGAAGGCCACCGACAGCCCGGCCATGACCCGGTCGCCGGGGCCGATCGGCTCCTCGGTGAGGAACAGCGCGGCCTCGGCGTCCACGAAGGCGGCGGCGCTGCGGTGACTGACGGCGACGCCCTTCGGCTTCCCGGTGGAGCCCGACGTGAAGATGATCCACGCGTCGTGCTCGGTGCCCGGCCGGCCGGCGGCCGCCGTGGACGTGCCGTGGACGGCGATCGCGTGCTCCGCCCCGATGACGGCCCGCACGTCCGCCTCGCCGAACACCAGCTCGGCCCGCTCGTCGGGGTCCTCGGCGTCCACCGGGACGTAGGCCGCGCCGACGGCGAGGACGGCCAGGATCGCTGCATAGAGGTCGTTGGTGCCCGAGGGGACGCGGACGCCCACCCGGTCGCCGAGGCCGACCCCGGCGGCGGCGAGCCGGCGCCGGAGGTTCTCCACCTCGACGGCGAGGGCGCGGTAGGTGAGGGGCGTGGCGCCGTCGTCCAGGGCGAGCTCGTCCGGGTACGACCGCACGGACGCGTCGAAGACGTCGACGAGCGTGCGCGGAGAGGCGGCGGGGCCGCCCGAGAAACGTGCCCTGTCACCGAGTTGTGCGCGGATTTCGTCGTCGAGCAGGCCGAGAGCACTGCCCTCGTGAATCGCTGCCATCGGGTCCTCGCGTCTCGTTCCCGGAAGCCTCCGGGGCGCCGGCGGGCCCGCAGGTCTGCCTGGGGTTGTCCGGTCCAGCTCCGTAACAAGCCGGAAATTTTAGTACGACGCTAATGTCGCCGGTTTGCTCCGGCCACTCGAGGAGGCCGTTCGGGGCTCGGGAACAGACCGGCCCCAGTGCTCTGACCTGCATGATCAATGCGACGGCGAGAGTTGCCCCACATCGGCGGGAGGACGCCCGTTTCAGCCGGATGGCACCGGTTTGGCCAGCGCCTCGCCACACGGTTCGACGCACGGTTCGGCCCTCGGTTTGACGCACTGTCATCGGCGGTGCGTGCGCCCGCTTTTCCAGGGGCGTGAGGTGGTGCGGACGGGGACGGTCCGTGCGCCCGGGGCGCGCGTTCCCGGTAATGCTCCCGCGCGAGCATCGCATTGTGTGAACGGCTGCATCCAGCCCCTCCGGATTCCGGAATGCTGATGCCCATTCACGCAGGACGGGGGCGATGCGGGTGGCGGGCGGGGCTGTCTACCAGTTCTTGACGGGGGCGGACGTACGGGGCCGGGCCCCGGGGGGTCTGCCCGATGGCGCGAAACCGCGCATGCGCCGAGAGACATGGGGCGCGGGTGCTGACGGAGCGCCCGCGTGAGGGCGGAGGGCTACGGCGGGGCGGCGCACGCGGGCGCGGCGCACGCGGGCCCCGCGCAGGTCCCGCAGCAACAGCCGGCCGGACGGGACCGACTCGGGCCGCCCGGCGAAGAGCGGTACGCCGACCGTGACCGGGCCGACGAGCGTGCCGACGGCGACCGAGCACGCGGCGACCGGGACGGCAGGCGCGACGACCACGACACCGCACGTGACGGCCGCGACGCCGCACGTGACGGCCGCGACGGGCGTGACGGCCAGGGGAGCCGTGACGCCGGGCGCGGTGACCGGGGTGAGGGGTCCGGGGGCGTCGAGGGCAAGGACGAGGCTGCCGAGCGAGCACGGGCCGAGTGGGAGGAGAGGCAGCGGCGGGAGGGGGAGCGCTTCAGGGAGGCCATGCGGGACCCCCTCGCGGCGGACGGCGGCGCGGGTGGCGCCCGGGCCGCCAACCGGTCCCGCTCCGAAGGGCGCGCCCGGTTCACCGTCCGGGGCAACAACAGCGTGTTCGACCGCTCCCGCTTCGGCCACGCGCACTTCGGCGACGTCTATGTGGGCACCGGCGACAGTGGCTCAGCCGTCCTCGGCGAGGTGCCGGAGGAGGAACTCGTACGGCTCGGCAGCGCCTTTCGCGCCCCCGAGGGCTACCAGGCCCTGAAGGAGGCGCTGCTGGAGCGCAGGGTGCTCGTCGTCGTGGGACCGCCCGGCACCGGACGCCGGACCACCGCGCTGTGCCTGCTGGAGGAGCTGACCGGCGCCGTCCGCAAGGCCGCCCGCCCCACCGCCGGAACCGGGCTCACCGTCCCCGCCGACCCGGAGGGGAACCCGCGCCCGGACGAGGGCGACGAGAGCGCCGTCCCGGGCGGGGACACCCTTCCCGGCGGACCCGTGGACACCGGCCTCACGCCCGGCCTCACGCCCGACCTGACCCCCGGCCAGGTGACCCGCCTGGACGCATCCTCGCTGGGCCACATCCTCCGCGACCCCGCCACCGTCGCCCGACGTGTGGCGCCCGGCGGCGGATTCGTCCTGCACCTGCCCGACGCGCCCGGCGACTGGACCCCGCCGAGCGAGGCACACCTGGACGCCCTGGCCGCGGCCCTGGCCCGGCGGGACGCGTACGCGGTCCTGGTCGCCTCCCCGTCCACCCCGGCCGGCGCCCTGCTGACCGGCCGGCACGCCCTGCGCTGCCCCTGCGCACCCGCGTCGGAGCTGCTGTCCTGGCATCTGACGCGACGCCTCGCCGACGGCCCGGCGGCAGAGGGGAAAGAGGGGAAAGACGGAGAAGAGGGAGAAGAGGGGAAAGCGGCGGACCCGGAGACCCTGGACAGGGGCGAGCGGATCCTGCGCCATCCCCTCCTGCGCCAGGCGCTGGGCATCCCCCTCGACGACCTCCGTCCCGCCGAGACCGACGCCCTGGCGGCGCTCGTCGTACGGCACCTTCGCGGCGAGCTGACCAGGGCCGAACTCCTGGACCACTGCGGCGACATGGCGCGCGCCCAGGTCCGGGCCTGGTTCGCCGACGCCCGCCACCGGCCGACCGCCGCGGACGGCCCCGACGAGGCGACCCGCGCCCTGCTGCGGCAGGCGGCCTTCCGGGTGGCCCTGGCGGTCCTGGACGGCGAGGCGTTCAGCGCGGTCGCCGACGCCGCCGACCTGCTGGCCCGAGAACTGCTGACCGCCCGGACCCCCGGCCAGGAACCCGGACGCCCGGTCTTCGCAGAGGACTGGGACGGCCTTCTCGCCGCCGCCCGCGCCGAGTTCGGCGAGACCGAGGACGAGAGCCTGGCCGGGGTGCCGCTGCCGGTGCGCACGGTCCGCTACCGCGGGGAGGCCTTCGCCGGCGCGGTGCTCGCCGAGGTGTGGCAGAGCCACCACGCGGCCCGCGCGCCGATCGTCCGCTGGCTGCGCGCCCTCGCCGACGACCCCCGGCCCCAGGTCTGGGTCCGCGCCGCCCTCGCGGCCGGCGAACTGTGCACCGCCGACCCCGGATACGGCTTCGTCGGGCTCCTCTCCCCGCTCGCCTCCGCGCGCTCCGCCCGCAGGCGGTACGCCGCCGCCACCGCCCTGGACCAGGCCGGCCGCCGCGAGCCGTACCGGACGGCGGTCCGGGCCGTCGTGGACGAGTGGGCGCACGCCGACGACGCCGGTCTGCGCTGGACGGCCGCAGTGGCCCTCGGCCACGGCAGGATCGAACCCGACACCCGCACCGCGGTGGAACTCCTCGGCCGCCTCGGCGTCAGGGACGAGGGCAGGCACCTCCAGGTCGCGTCCTACGCCCTGGCCCGGCTGGCCGCGGGCAGCAGGGCCGCCGAGACGCTGACCCTGCTGGGCGAATGGGCCGTCGAGGCGTCCGGAGACCGCCGCGAGCTCGCCCTGCTGACCGGCGTACGCCTGTGCACCGCGCCCTGCGACGACTACTGGGAACCCGAGGGCCCCGGCCCGGACCTCGACCCGCACGGCGATCGGCGCGACGGAGACGGCGGTGGCGAGGTCGAGGGCGACGTCGACGGCGACCGAGACGGTGAGCCGAGCGAGGGCGCGACGGCGCCGGTCGACCCCTCCGGCCGGGCCCGCAGGCCCCGCCGACCGGGCCGGGTGGGCGTCGGGCCGTCGACGGGCAGGGCCGCCGGGGTCCGGTTCCCCGGGCTGTGGCGGACGGTCCCGGGCCGCCCGGCCGTGCCGCGCGCCGACGTCGTGGCCGTGGACGCGGAGCTGGGCCGGCTGCGCGACTGGCCCCTGGCGCTCGCGATCGCCGTCACGGTGCCGGAGGCGGCCGGTCCGCTGGCCGCACTGCTCTGGCGGGTCTTCGACAGCCACCTGTCCGGTGAGCGCGCCCAGGACGGACTGTCGTCCTGGCTGCGCGCGGCGGAACAGGACGCGGCGTCGGCGGCGGGCGGCGAACTGCTGCGAGCGCTCGTGTGGTTCCTCCCCCTCCTCGTCCGCGAGGAGCGGGACTGGCAACGGCTCACCTGGGTCCTGGAGGCGCTGGCCGCCGACCCGGGCGAGCCGATGGACGAACGCTTCGTCGGCCATGTGCTCGACGCGGTGGGGGCAGGCCTGCGTGGCCGAGGAGGGGAGCAGCCGTGACCGACAACGGGCAGCCGGGGACCGACGGTCTGCCGGACATCATCGCCGGGCCCTATCTGCGCGCACGCGTGTTGCAGGGGAGCGGCAGGTTCCAGCAGACGAGCGCCGAGATCGCCTCGGTCGTCTACTACGACGGAGGCGGATGCAGCCTGATGACCTCGCAGGGCACGCAGATACTCGTGCCCCGGCGTTACTGGGCGCGGCCCGTCAGCGTCTGCGAGATAGCCCGCGGGCGGCACACCACGGTCTTCACCGTCGACCTGCCGGCGGCCGACGGGGCCACCTTCTTCCGGACGAAGGTGACGCTGCGCTGGGAGGTGACGGACTACCAGCGCGTCGCGGAGGTGCGTCTGGCCAGCGTCGAGCGCGACCTGGGACCGGAGATCGTCTCCCGGCTGCGGCAGGTCTCCGGCCGGTTCGCGGTGGAGGACGCGCAGCGGGCCAACCAGGCCATCCTGGCGGAGACCGAGGCCGAACGCTGGGCCGGCCTCGGGGCCGATGTGGGCCTGCGCACCCAGCTGTTCGTCGAGGTGGACACCGACGACATGCGCAAGAGCCAGGTCGCCGAGGCGCGCAGACAAGCCGCGCAGCACCAGGCGGTGACCGAACGCCTCGCGGACTTCTACCAGGTGACGACCAGTTCGGCGGAGGGCCGCCTCGCCTACCTGATGGCCATGGGCAACAGGGAGGAGGTGGCCGACGTCATCGCCATGATGCGCGAGGACGAGGCCCAGGGGCGCCGCGAGACACAGGAGTTCTTCCTCCGCATGCTCGACCAGGGCCGGATCACCAGCCCAGAGCTGGAGGGGTTCCTGCGGACCAGGGTCCTCGCCTCGCTGACCCCGGGCGGCCAGCCGCCCCCGGCCGTGCCCGGCCCCTTCGTGCCGCCGCCGAGGGAACTCCCGGCGCCGCCTCCGGCGCCGCGCGCCCGCCCGGAGCCCCAGGACGTCGTCCCGCCGTGGCCGGACCTCGACGGCGAGACGGACGAGCGGCCCGCCCCGGACGGCGGAAACCGGCGCAGGCGGCGCGACGACGACTACTGGAACACGACGCCGGGGGCGCCGGGTTCGCCGGGTCCGCAGGGGTGATCAACCCGGCCGCGGCGCGCTGCGGCCGGGGTCGGGGTACGGCGGGACACAGTCGAAAGGCGAAGTGGGGAACGTGGGGAACCTGTCCAGCGGTGATGTCCGATATCTAAGCAAATGTTCGAGAGGTTTTCGTGCGCGTCCCGAGCTTTCCGGGCTTCCCGAGCGTCCTGCGCGCAGTCCTGCGCATCGGGCCACGCCCGCGGCGCGCACGCGAGGTCATGCGCGCCGCTCCGCCCGCGCCGCGGCCGTGCTCCTCGCCGCGGTGCTGCTGATCGGCGCCGGCGTCCCGGCGTCCGGCGCGCCCGGGGCTGCCGGGGCGGCAGGCCGGGCCGCCGGCGACGCGTCCGACACGATCAACCTGGCCGTCGCCGTCGACGAGTCGAGCAGCCTGAGCGCCGCCGACGTGGAACGGGAGCGGGACGCCGCACAGCGCATCGCGCTCGCCGAGATATCCCCCCGCTCGCGGCTGACGGTGCTCGGCTTCGCCAGCGCCGACAACGACGAGCAGCAGGCCGTCGACGAGGTGTGCCCGCCCACGGCCCTGAACACGGTGGCCCGCGAGAAGATCGGCGACTGCGTCGGAAAGCTCGACCGGCGCGGCAAGGGCGAGGGCACCGGCACCGACTTCCCGGCCGCGATCCGGCAGGGCATCGCCCGCCTCTCCGAGGAGTCGGTCGCCGGCCCGCGGATCCTCTTCCTGCTCACCGACGGCGTCCTGGACGTCTCGGACAGCCCCGCCTACGGCGCGGACGCCGACAGCCGCAAGGCCAACGGCAGCCGGGAACTGCGAGCGGCCCTCGCCGAGGCCCGGGCGGCCAAGGTGCAGATCTGGCCGCTCGGCTTCGGCTCGCCCGACCCGGACGCGCTGCGCGCCATGGCCGCCGGCGGCTACCAGGGCGCCTGCGTCGACCTGGCGCAGGCCAGGCCCACGTCCCAGGTCGTCAAGGACTCCACGGCGCTGGGCGAGGCGGTCCAGAAGGCGTTCGCGAGCGCCCGCTGCATGATCTACGAGGCCACCGCCCAGGACACCCCGCCCGCCACGATCAAGCTGCGGATCTCCCCGCTGGCGACGCTGGCCACCATCGTGGTCTCCAAGGGCGACCCGGCGGTCAGGGTGCGCATCCGCGCCCCCGGCGGCCAGGAGATCGACGGGGCCCGCGACGACGGCGTGTCCTCCTACGACCTCACCGGCGCCGAGCAGGAGGTGGAGTCGCTGCGCATCGTCGCCCCGCGCCCCGGCACCTGGACGGTCGACCTGAGCGCGCCCGAAGGACACCGCGACCGGCTCGCCAGCGTGGGCGTGCAGTGGCGCGGCGCGCTGCGCTCGTCGATCGTCATGACGCCCGCGACCCCGCACCCCGGCGAGCAGGCCACCGTCGGCCTCCAGCTCCAGACCTGGAACGGCGAGCCGGTGGCCGACCCGGCCGACCTCGACGTACTGAAGGTCTCGGCCACGCTCGACGGCGCCGGCTTCACCCCCCGGCCCGTCCGGCTCGCCGACGACGGGCGTGGCAACGACGAACACGCGGGCGACGGCCGGTTCACCGGCGCCGTCACGATCCCGCGGACGGCGACCGACCGCCTCAAGGTGACCGGCGTGCTCACCGCCATCGGGCTCACCGCCGACCACCGGCCCTTCGTGACGGGCGTGGCCGCGGAGAACGCGCAGGTGCAGGCCCACGTCGGCGTCTCCGACGCGACCGTGCACCCGGGCGCGAGCGTGCCGGTGACCCTGAAGGCGTCCGACGACTCCACGAGCGCACGGGTCCTGCACCTCATCCTGGAGGACAGCTCGCGGGGCGACCTCACCGTTACACCGGCCCGGGTGCACCTCGACCCGGGGCAGACCCGGACCGTGCAGGCCGAGGTGCGCGTCGGATCCGGCGTACGCCCCGGCCCGGTCTCGGCCAAGCTCGTGGTGTACGACACCGGGCAGCCGGCGCGGGTGCTGGACGCCCGGCTGCTGACCCTGCGCGTGACACCGATGCCGGGCTGGCCGGAACAGCACTGGAAACTGCTGCTGACCCTGGGCCTGCTGCTGGTCGCCGCGGCTGCCTGGACCGGCTGGCGGCTGCTGGAGCGCAAGCGCGTCCACAACGTGCGCGGCCTGGTCCTCACCCTGCTCGTCCCGGACGAGGACGGCCAGGGCGAACGGCCCGTCAGCACCATCCAGGTGCGCACGGACGGCCCCGAGTACCGCTTCGGCGTCGTCGCGGGCGTCGGCACCGACCCCCGGCTGGTGCCGGACCGGCAGGGCCGCTTCGCCGTCCGCCGGGACGCCCAGCGCATGGCCCGGCTGCGGACCCCGGAGAACTCCGGGACCGCGATCGCGTACGGCAAGACGGCGCCGCTCACCGGCGAGCTGCGGCTGAAGGTCGACTCGACCCGCAGCCGCGTCCGGCGCCCCTCGGCCGGCCTGGGCCTGCGCCTGCCGTTCCCCCGGCCCGGCCGCTCCGAACCCGCCGACCGTCCCGCCCGCCCGGGCCGTCCCGCACGCACGGCCCCCGGGCCGCGCCGGGACGCGCACGGGCAGACCCCCGCACGCGCCGTCCACGACGACACCCCCCGGGTGCCCGCCGCCGGAGCCGACGCCTACGACCCCGATCTGTGACCGGACGGCGGATCGCCCGCTCTTGAGGCCCTTGAGGCCCTTGAAGCCACGAGGTCCCGAGGCCCTTGAGGCTTTCGGGCCTCGGGGTCCTCGGGAGCCCTGGCAGTCCCGCCTTCCCGCGCACACCACACCACCGGCCCCGCCCAGGCGGCCGGGCCACACAGACACGCTGCCGGGCCGTCAACCGCCGCCCGGGCGGAGGGGATCGCACCGATGAAGATATTCCAGCCGATGCTGTTCGTCGGCCTGGGCGGCACGGGCGGCCTGGTAGGGGCCGAACTCGAACGCCGTCTCCGCGCCGAACTCTGCGGGCCCGACGGCACCGCCCTCACCGGCGACGGCCGCCGGCTCCCGCACCAACTGCCCGACTGCGTCCAGTTCGTGTACGCCGACTACAGCGAGGCCGAACTCGCCAAGCTGCCCCACCTCAGCGCCGACCCGGCACTGCGGCAGGCGTACTCCCGCACCGCGCGCGCCACCCACGACCTGCTGCCCGCCGAGTTCGACAGCTCGCCCGAGGTCACCCAGATGCTGCGGGCCGTGCTCCGCACGGAGGTGGCCGGCTGGCTGCCCCCGGTGGAGGACGAACCGAAGGTCACCCCGCTGCGCAGCGGCGCCGGACAGCTGCCGACCGTCGGCCGCGCCGCCCTGTTCGCCACCCTGCGCGACGGCCCGGCCCCGGTGCTCGACCCGCTGCGCCGGGCCATCGACGCGATCGGCCTGTCCGGCGGCGAACTCAGCGAACTGGGCGGCGGACCCCTCAACGGCTGTGACGTCTTCGTCGCGTTCTCGGTGGCGGGCGGCACCGGCGCCGGGATCTTCCTGGACTACCTGTACCTGATCGGTCAGGTCTTCAAGGAGAAGCGGCTGTCCGCCCGCGTCTACCCGCTGGTCGTCATGCCGAAGGCCTTCCCGCCGGGCAAGGGCGGCGGACGCCGGGCCGAACTCAACGCCGCCCGCGCCGTGGTGGACCTGTCCCGGCTGGTGGACGAGCAGAACGTGCCGGACCCCAAGGCCAACCTGGGGGACACCGGCCGGCCCGACCCGACCGCCATGCGCTACCCGCAGATGCACCCGGTCCGACTGCGCACCGGCACCGTCCCGACGGCCTTCCTGTTCAGCCCCACCGCGGGCATCCGCCCCGACGACCTGCGCCGCTCCATGGTCTCCCTGGTGATGTCGCTGATCGGCACCGACCTCGGCGACACCGCCAGAGGCACCGACCACGACGACCAGACGTTCTCCTCCAACTTCATCAACGCCGAGGTCGACCGCCGCACCCGCTCCGCCACCGGCATCGGCCACCGGGGCATCTCCACCAGCCTGGTCGCCGCTATGACCTCCCCGCTCGACGAGCTCGCCGAACTGGTCGCGGCCCGGATGCTCGCCCTGGCCGTCCGACGGCTCACCGACGCGAGCGCCCACACCGCCCTGGACGTCCGCTCCCTGGTGCACGAGATGTTCACCGCCGCCGGCATCGCGCCCCTCTGGCGGCGCGAGGCGCTGCCCGTGCCCGACCCGGACCCGGTGCCCAAGGGGACCTCGGAGATCCAGCAGGCGCTGCGCGACCGGCTGGAGGAGATGCAGCGCCTGCTCGGCGACCTCGAAACCCGCCTCAAGCGGCAGGTGCCCGCGCTGGCCGACGCGTTCGTGCCGCGGGTGGCCGCCGAGCAACTGCTGCGCAAGGTCGACCTGTTGAGCCTGGAGGCGGTCGTCAAGGGCGTGCCCGGACAGCCCGGCGCCGCCGGACTCGGCTTCCTCGGCATGCTGGAGAACCGCCGTCAGGAACCGTCCCGCCCGGCTGGCGTCGACGTACAGCCCCCGTCCGTGCCCCGCATCCGCCGCCGGGCCGGCGGACTGTCCCGGGCCCGCTGGGGCGACGAGGAGGTCCGCGCCGCCCTCGACGAGCAGGACCGCTGGTACGCGTGGCGGGCCAAGGACATCTGGCACCGCGCCTGGGACGAACAGGAACCCCGCTGGCGCCGCTCAGCGGAAGACCTCCGGCACGACATCGGCCAGCTCGCCGACGCCTTCGACAAACACCTGGAGGAGGAACCCCGGGCCTGGGCCGCCGGACTGAAGGAGCTCTACGACGACCGGGCCGGCGTCTCCTACCTGCTGCCCCCGCAGAACAGCCTGCGCGACTTCTACGAGGACCTCATCGACCGGCTCGTGGAGAGCGCCCAGCTCGGCCGCGGCGGCGACGAGGCCGACCTGCTGACGCATCTGGTCTCGGCCGACCGCTGGGAGGCGGCCTTCACCGCGGGGCGGCGCAACCCGGCCGCCGCCGTCTCGGAGGTCAAGACCGTCCTGCAGAAGCGGGTCGAGCAGCTCTTCGCCGAGCCCGGAGCCCAGCAGCGGGCCCAGCCGCTGCTGCCCAGCATGGGCACGCTCCTGTCCGCGGCCGTCGGCGAGGGCCAGGCCGCCCGCAACGTCAGCAAGCCCGCGCTGGAGCAGTTCACCTACAAGCTGGCCGGACTCCTCCCGGCCGGCTTCACCCCCGAGGGCAACGGCCCCCTGAAGGTCCTCATCACCTACCCCAGCACCCACGGCCGCCGCACCGTCCTGGAGGACTACCTGGAGAAGGCCCTCCACCTGCCCAAGGGCCGCCGCAGCATCGTCTTCCGGCCCGTCGACACCGACTCCATCACCGTCGTGCTGTTCCGCAGCGAGATGAGCCTGACCGAGGTGCCCGGCGCCCGCGAGGTCATGCGGCAGTGGGCCCGCGCCCAGGAGGACCGCCGCGACGACGACGTCCTGCGCTGGCGGCAGCGGCTCGGCCACCAGGACGACTGGCTGGCCTGCACCCCCGACGACCGCAGGCACATCCTGCAGCGCCTGCTGTGCGTGATCTGGAACGGGCGGGTCGACGTCCAGGGCGACCCCGCGTCCCCGCAGCGCGTGACCCTGCGCCTGCACGACGAGATGGGCCCCGAGGCCCCCGGCCTCACCCTCCGGCTGGACGACCACCGCGACGGCGTCTCCAGCTGGGCGAGTCTGCTGCGCGCCTACGAGCGCTGGGCGCTGCTGGAGGAGGACGCCATCGTCGAGGACTACTGCCGGGTCCTGATGAACACCCTCCCCAACGGCCTCGGCACCTCCGGCAGCCGCCCCTCGCCCCTCTACCTCAAGCTCGTCCACGAGGTGGCGCCGCGCCAACTCGACCTGCTGGCCGAGCGGGAGCGGATGTACGGCGGCCGGATCGCCGAATGGCTGCGCCCGCTGCGGGAGTTCTGGTCTGTGTCCCTGCCCGGCGCCCTCGACCTCGCGTTCCCCAACGAGGCCCACGCCGTCCAGTCGACGCTGCGCGCCCTGGAGGAGTGGACCCGCATGGGCCGCCTCACCGGCGGCGCCGCACCCGTCCGCGACCGCCCCGGCGAGACCCCGCCCGACCCCGCCCCCCAGCCCGGACCCGGACCGGCGTCCGCGCCCCCGGACCCCTGGCACCGCCCGGCCCCCGCCGAGGCGGCGACCGGCACACCCCAGTGG